>NZ_KV839069.1:21323-124100 GCF_001838845.1 Staphylococcus sp. HMSC36A10 | reverse complement strand
ATTTTGCGAAAATATCATTTCTGTCCCACTCCCACGTTTGTTTTGGATTATGTTGCATCATTTAAATGATTTTCGTCAATTTCTTTGATGCTATCTACATCTAACACGACATCTTTAGGTTTCAAAATATGAATATGTTTTTCATCATTTGTATGTAAAATGCGTTCTATGATGTACCTTTGACCGGCCATTGTTTCTACAGCAATCTTTTTGTTTCTAGCTAAACTTGCTACGACAGATTCTTTATCCATAATGATAGCCCCCTATATATATGTTTATTTACTTATACCCTAACATGATTTTTATACTCTTTGAAAATATATTTTACAGAATTTTATCTAAATATTTAAAAAAATCGCTCAATATCCTTGTAATCCGATAAGAATTATAGTAATATTTTTTCAACCATTGTTATAGGAGGTCTTATTAATGACATTATTTTTATTAGAAGCTAACAATCTTGATTTTGCATCAACGAAAGAAGAACTAGAAGCAAAGGCAGCATCACTATCTACGAAGACAATTCCAACATTAATTGAAGTACAAGCTACTGAAAATTTAACTCATGGTTATTTTATTGTGGAAGCAAATGACGAAGCAGAAGCTAAACAATTTTTAACAGAAGCAGATATTAGTATTCAATTAGTCAAAGAAGTACGCTTAGTTGGTAAAGATTTAGATGAAGTTAAAAATGGTGATGCACATGTTGATTACCTTGTAACTTGGAACATTCCGGAAGGCATTACGATGGATCAATATTTAGCACGTAAAAAGAAAAATTCTGTTCATTATGAAGAAGTGCCAGAAGTTGAATTTAAACGCACATATGTATGTGAAGATATGTCTAAATGTATTTGTTTATACAACGCACCTGATGAAGAAGCGGTACGTCGCGCGCGAAAAGCAGTTGATACACCGATTGATGGCATCGAAAAACTTTAATAAGACAACAAGTTGATGAGATATATGTATATAGGTTTGACGTGGATTTCGATTGCAGTTAATTAGAATAGCTCAATGCTATAAATGTAAGTAGTTGATATGAAGAAACTAATGAACTAAATGCAAGTATTGTCTAAAACAATCATTTTATTGAAATTTAGTAGAGCTGAAATTAATATAACGTCGTTAATTGAATAACGCTTATGTTATAAGAGCACTCATACCAAACCATAATCATCTATAGATATAACAATTCACGATATAAGGGCTGTGTTTGGCATAGCCCTTTAGATATACACTTAATTCCTATTAAAATAGTAGGGATTAAAAGGGGGCTTGTCATGATTAAAATACAACAATTACAACATCACTTTGGATCACATAAAGTAATTCATAACTTTAATTTGGACATTAGCAAAGGAGAAATAGTCACTTTCATAGGAAAAAGTGGTTGCGGAAAGTCTACTTTACTCAATATTATCGGTGGATTTATTCATCCATCATCTGGACGTGTCATTATTGATAACGAAATTAAACAACAGCCGTCTCCAGATTGTTTAATGCTATTTCAACATCATAATTTGCTGCCATGGAAAACGATTAATGACAACATTAGGATTGGATTTCAACAGAAAATTAGTGATGAAGAGATTAACGCACAGCTTAAATTAGTTGATTTAGAAGGCAGGGGAAAGCATTTTCCCGAGCAACTGTCCGGGGGTATGAAACAACGTGTGGCACTATGTCGAGCGCATGTGCATAAGCCTAACGTTATATTGATGGATGAGCCATTAGGTGCATTAGATGCATTTACACGTTATAAACTTCAGGATCAACTAGTGCAACTAAAACATAAAACGCAATCAACTATTATTTTAGTGACGCATGACATTGATGAAGCTATTTATCTTTCCGACCGCATTGTTCTGTTAGGTGAAGGGTGCAATATTATTTCTCAATATGAAATTACAGCATCACATCCACGCAGTCGTAATGATAGCCACCTACTTAAGATTCGTAATGAAATTATGGAAACATTTGCATTGAATCATCATCAAGTTGAACCTGAATATTATTTATAAGGAGTGAGTGACGATGAAAAGGTTAAGCATAATCGTCATCATTGGAATCTTTATAATTACAGGATGTGATTGGCAAAGGACGTCTAAAGAACCGTCTAAAAATACCCAAAATCAGCAAGTGATTAAAATTGGATATTTGCCGATTACACATTCAGCTAATTTGATGATGACTAAAAAATTATTATCACAATACAATCATCCGAAATATAAACTAGAATTAGTTAAATTCAATAATTGGCCAGATTTAATGGACGCATTAAACAGTGGTCGTATTGATGGTGCATCAACTTTAATAGAGCTCGCGATGAAATCAAAACAGAAGGGCTCAAATATAAAGGCTGTGGCATCGGGCCATCATGAAGGCAATGTCATTATGGGACAAAAAGGTATGCACTTAAATGAATTTAATAATAATGGCGATGATTACCATTTTGGTATACCACATCGTTATTCAACACATTATCTTTTACTTGAGGAATTACGTAAACAATTAAAGATTAAACCGGGGCATTTTAGCTATCATGAAATGTCGCCAGCAGAAATGCCAGCCGCATTGAGTGAACACAGAATTACAGGGTATTCTGTAGCCGAACCATTCGGTGCACTGGGTGAAAAGTTAGGCAAAGGTAAGACTTTGAAACATGGTGATGACGTTATACCTGATGCGTATTGCTGTGTGCTAGTACTGAGAGGGGAATTGCTTAATCAACACAAGGATGTAGCGCAAGCATTTGTACAAGATTATAAAAAGTCTGGCTTTAAAATGAATGATCGCAAGCAAAGTGTAGACATTATGACGCATCATTTTAAACAAAGTCGTGACGTTTTAACACAGTCAGCGGCATGGACATCCTATGGTGATTTAACAATTAAGCCATCCGGCTATCAAGAAATTACGACATTGGTAAAACAACATCATTTGTTTAATCCACCTGCATATGATGACTTTGTTGAACCGTCATTGTATAAGGAGGCATCGCGTTCATGACACGTCCCACAAATAACAAATTTATATTACCTATTATCACATTTATTATTTTCTTAGGCATTTGGGAAATGGTCATTATTATTGGGCATTACCAACCTGTATTGTTACCTGGTCCTGCTCTTGTAGGAAAAAGTATATGGACTTTCATTGTTACTGGAGAAATTTTCCAACATTTAGCAATTAGTTTATGGAGATTTGTAGCGGGCTTTGTTGTCGCATTGTTGGTTGCTATTCCATTGGGCTTCTTGCTTGGAAGGAATCGTTGGCTATACAACGCTATCGAACCGCTATTTCAATTGATTAGACCGATATCTCCGATAGCATGGGCACCATTTGTTGTTCTATGGTTTGGTATTGGTAGTTTGCCAGCGATTGCGATTATTTTTATCGCTGCTTTTTTCCCAATTGTGTTCAATACTATTAAAGGCGTTAGAGACATTGAACCTCAATATTTAAAAATAGCGGCAAATTTAAATTTAACTGGGTGGTCATTGTATCGCAATATATTATTTCCCGGGGCATTTAAACAAATCATGGCTGGGATACATATGGCGGTAGGAACAAGTTGGATATTTTTAGTTTCTGGTGAAATGATTGGTGCACAATCGGGATTAGGTTTTTTAATCGTTGATGCACGAAATATGTTGAACTTAGAAGATGTTTTAGCAGCAATATTCTTTATCGGATTATTTGGTTTTATTATTGATCGATTCATTAGTTATATTGAGCAGTTTATACTTAGAAGATTTGGTGAATAAGGAGAGATGATGATGACTTTAGAAACGCTTATCAAAGAACAATTAGATCCTCATTTAGTAGAAGTTGATGAAGGGACGTATTATCCGAGAACATTTATTCAACAATTATTTGTAGATGGTTATTTCGGTGAGGCGGCATTGAGAAAAAATGCTGAAGTAATCGAAGCTGTATCGCAGTCTTGTTTGACAACAGGATTTTGTTTATGGTGCCAATTAGCTTTTTCAACGTATTTAGAAAATGCCACGCAGCCACATTTAAATAATGACTTACAACAGCAATTGTTATCTGGAGAAATATTAGGTGCTACCGGATTGTCTAATCCGATGAAGTCATTTAATGATTTAGAAAAGTTGAACCTTGAACACACTTATGTTGATGGACAATTGGTTGTCAGTGGACGTATGCCAGCTGTAAGTAATATTCAAGAAGACCATTATTTTGGTGCGATTTCGAAACATGAATCATCAGATGAATTTGTCATGTTCATTCTACGTGCCAATCAAGATGGTATCACTCTTGTTGAAAAAACCAATTTTTTAGGAGTCAACGGGTCAGCAACGTATCAAATCACATTGAATCAAGTCGTAGTGCCACAATCACAAATTATCACGCATGATGCGAAGCAGTTTGCGGCAACTATTCGCCCGCAATTTATTGCTTACCAAATTCCAATAGGATTAGGCTCAATTAAAAGTTCTTTAGAGTTAATTGATGCATTTTCAAATGTGCAAAACGGAATAAATCAATATTTAGAGTATGATGTTGAAGCTTTTAAAAAACGTTATCGTCAACTTAGAGAGGAATATTATGCAATATTAGATGACGGTAACTTAACTTCACATTTAAGTGAATTAATATCATTGAAGAAGGACATTGGCTATTTATTGTTAGATGTAAATCAAGCTTCTGTTGTCAATGGTGGTTCAAGAGCGTACACACCATATTCGCCACAAGTTCGCAAGTTAAAAGAAGGATTCTTCTTCGCAGCATTGACACCAACATTAAGACATTTAGGTAAACTTGAGGCAGAGTTGAAGGGGTAAGTATGATATGCTAATTTGTTGTTTAGATGCGTTTGTTGAAACATTTTTTAAAATAATATAAATCTTAGTTTATAAACATTTTCTGTTTATTTGTTATATCCTTTTAACTAGGAAAATATACATTTCGTAATAATAATAATCGTTATCATTGAAAAAGTGTTAATAAGGTGTATAATGAAAATGTGAACAATTAATGAACTTCTTATTTTAAAGAAGGTGAATACTATAGATACGCATACTAAAGAACAACAATTCTCGAATCTAGTAAGATCTTATCGTAAAGAATACGTGGGTAAAGGACCCAATAGTATTCGAGTGTCGTTTAAAGATAATTGGGCGATTGCACATATGACAGGTGTTTTGAGTAAAGTTGAGAGTTTTTACCTAAACGACAAACGCAATGAATCGATGCTCCATTATACACGCACAGAGAAGATTAAACAGATGTATAAAGAAATAGATGTAAATGAGATGGAAAGTCTTGTAGGCGCTAAGTTTGTAAAATTATTTACAGATATTGATTTGAATGATGATGAAGTCATTTCAATATTTGTTTTCGATAAGTCAATAGAATAAGTGTTGCTGGTGTAAGGTACACGGTGCTGTTTGCTAACTTCGCTTTGAATTTAACAATAATTCAAGGGGGTGGTATGTCAAACGGTGCCGTTTTTTTGTCATATTTTTAAAACAAGCAACATGCAACACGTACTTTAAGGAAGTCAAAATTTATCATTTAGGAGAGATGGATATGAAAATCGTAGCGTTATTTCCAGAAGCAGTAGAAGGTCAAGAAAATCAATTACTTAATACTAAAAAAGCATTAGGATTAAAAACATTTTTAGAGGAAAGAGGACATGAGTTCATTATATTAGCAGATAATGGTGAAGACTTAGATAAACATTTACCAGATATGGATGTGATTATTAGTGCGCCATTTTATCCTGCATATATGACTCGTGAACGTATTGAAAAAGCACCGAACTTGAAATTAGCAATTACAGCAGGTGTAGGATCTGACCATGTAGATTTAGCGGCAGCAAGTGAACACAATATTGGTGTCGTTGAAGTTACAGGAAGTAATACAGTTAGTGTGGCAGAACATGCGGTTATGGATTTATTAATACTTCTTAGAAACTATGAAGAAGGTCATCGTCAATCAGTAGAAGGTGAATGGAACTTGTCTCAAGTAGGTAATCATGCGCATGAATTACAACACAAAACAATTGGTATTTTTGGATTTGGTCGAATTGGACAACTTGTTGCTGAAAGATTAGCGCCATTTAATGTAACATTACAACACTATGATCCAATCAATCAACAAGACCATAAATTGTCTAAATTTGTAAGCTTTGATGAACTTGTTTCAACAAGTGATGCGATTACAATTCATGCACCATTAACACCAGAAACTGATAACTTATTTGATAAAGATGTTTTAAGTCGTATGAAAAAACACAGTTATTTAGTGAATACTGCACGTGGTAAAATTGTAAATCGCGATGCGTTAGTTGAAGCGTTAGCATCCGAGCATTTACAAGGATATGCTGGTGATGTTTGGTATCCACAACCTGCACCTGCTGATCATCCATGGAGAACAATGCCTAGAAATGCTATGACAGTTCACTATTCAGGTATGACTTTAGAAGCACAAAAACGTATTGAAGATGGAGTTAAAGATATTTTAGAGCGTTTCTTCAATCATGAACCTTTCCAAGATAAAGATATTATTGTTGCAAGTGGTCGTATTGCTAGTAAAAGTTATACAGCTAAATAGAATAAGGATGCTGGGCTAGCGATTAACGCTTTCAATTTTATATAAATGAATCATATAAGCACTACTGCTGTTGTAAAGATGGCAGTAGTTTTTTTATGATTACATCTAAGTATAGTCACGGCTATGTTAGGACAATGATTTAACATTTACGCACATATGTGTTCACTTACGCAATTATTGATAAATTTCATTCATTTGGAATAATATATAGTCATATAGTGCTAATTTTTTGAGGCATTATATGCAAGATGCATTGTAAAGTCGATGCATTTGTTTGTTAAATAACTTTGTATAACTAAAATTCTTTGTTTCAACGTATAATCTAATAATAGATTTTATATAAATGGTAGTGTGTATATATGTGGATAGGGGTGTAGTTATTAATGAAACGCTTAAGTACGACTTTGAAAGTACGATTGATTAGCAATTTTTTACAGCTAATTATTACGACAGCATTTATACCGTTTATAGCACTATATTTAACAGATATGTTAAGTCAATCAATTGTCGGTATATATCTTGTTGGTTTAGTGGTTCTAAAATTTCCATTGTCCATTATATCTGGTTACCTTATTGAGATATTTCCGAAAAAGTTGCTAGTACTTATTTATCAAGCGACGATGGTGATAATGCTTGTGTTCATGGGCATATTTGGGTCACATCAATTGTGGCAAATTATTGGTTTTTGTGTTGCATATGCCATATTTACAATCGTTTGGGGATTACAATTTCCAGTTATGGACACATTAATTATGGATGCAATTACCGAAGACGTGGAACATTATATTTACAAGATTAGCTATTGGATGACGAACTTATCGGTAGCTATTGGGGCATTGTTAGGTGGCTTGATGTATGGCTACAGTATGTTACTACTTTTCTTAATAGCAGCTTGTATATTTTTAATTGTACTCTTTATTTTATATATTTGGTTACCTCAAGACCGAAATCAAGTAAAGCAAAGTGATGACAAGAGGCATGCAAGTCGTTATCAAAAATTACAAATAATGAATATATTTCGCAGTTATAAATTAGTTTTGAAAGACCGTAATTATATGTTATTGATTTCGGGGTTCAGTATCATCATGATGGGTGAATTTTCAATCTCCTCATATATTGCTATTAGACTAAAGGATCAGTTTGAAACAATAAGTATAGGTTCATATGATATTACAGGTGCTAAGATGTTAGCAATCTTGCTAATGATTAATACGGTCGTCGTCATTTTACTCACGTATTCAATCTCGAAAGTTGTATTGAAAATAGATTTTAAAAAAGCTTTAATCACTGGTTTGCTGATTTATATTGTTGGCTATAGTGGTCTAACCTATCTTAATCAGTTTGGCTTATTAGTTGTTTTTATGATAATTGCGACTGTAGGTGAGATTATTTATTCGCCTATAGTTTCAGAACAACGCTTTAAAATTATTCCTAAAGCTAAAAGAGGAACATATAGTGCAGTTAATGCATTAGGTATTCATTTTTCAGAAACACTAGCTAGGTTAGGGATTGTGTTGGGTGTTTTCTTAACGTCATTACAAATGGGACTGTATATGTTTATCGTTTTAACAATTGGTGCTAGCATGCTTGTTGCTGGTGTATTCGGGGGACAAAAACAAGTGAATACAAATTGAATTTATTTAAATATTTATTTTATGCATCTTTTTATATTGAAAACCTATTAATTTGGTCGTAATTAAAATAGAGATAAATTTATTAAGAATTTGTTAAAATTTAAGGATAACAATTGTTTTATGCGAGTTGTTTGTTTAATATAAACTTGCTTCATGGATATTTTGTAACAACAATATTGAATTTGCAATGAGATATGAACAACAGAAAGTGATTAACGAGTTGTAGTGTGCTATTTATCGAAGATGTATGTAATTTACATTGAAAAATATACCAATTGTAACGATGATACAAGATGTATTTTAGGGTAGAATATATCGCTCATATGTTGCGAATGGTGTTTTATATTAATCATTACATAACGAGTTAATTAACATTTCGTCGGTTATCATATCATCATGCAATTTCAGTAAGTAATGAGTATTATGATATGAAAGAAGGACTTTTTATGATTATGGGTAATTTGAGATTTCAACAGGAATATTTTCGTATATACAAAAATAATACAGAATCAACGACACACCGTAATGCGTATTGGGTTAAACTCGCTAAAAATGTTGAAGCTACTAAAATGATGTATGCATTATCGACAATTGTGCAACAACATGCATCTATAAGACATTTTTTTGATGTTACTACCGATGACAATTTAACAATGATACTTCATGAATTTCTGCCTTTTATTGAGATAAAACAAGTTCCAACTTCTTCCGCAAACTATGATTTAGAAGCTTTTTTTAAGCAAGAATTAAGTACTTACCATTTTAATGATTCACCTTTATTCAAATTTAAATTGTTTCAGTTCGCTGATGCTGCATATATACTATTAGATTTTCATGTGTCCATTTTCGATGATAGTCAAATTGATATTTTTCTTGATGATTTATGCAATGCATATCGTGGCAATACTGTTATTAACAATACTCGACAGCATGCACATTTAAATAGAAATGATGATAAAGACAATCAAGATGCATCGCATATAGCATTAGACTCAAACTATTTTCGGTTAGAGAATAACTCTGACATCCATATTGATAGTTATTTACCAATTAAGCATCCATTTGAGCAAGCTTTATATCAAACGTATTTGATTGATGATATGACATCAATAGATATGGCATCGTTGGCTGTTAGTGTGTATTTAGCTAATCATATAATGAGTCAACAACATGATGTCACATTAGGTATACATGTACCATCACATTTACCAAATGATTTACACGGAAATATTGTGCCGTTAACGTTAACAATCGATGCAAAAGATGTATGTCAACGTTTTACAACAGATTTTAATAAATGTGTGTTGCAAAATATGTCGCAATTACAGTGCGCGAAGTCTTCGCTTTCACTAGAGACTATTTTTCATTGTTATCATCATATGATGTCTTGTTGTAATGATGTTATTGAGGATGTACATCAAATACATGATGCACATACATCTTTAGCGGATATTGAAATTTTTCCACATCAACACGGGTTCAAAATTATATATAACAGTGCAGCATATGATTTGCTCTCAATCGAGACGCTGAGTGACTTAGTTCGAAATATTTATTTGCAAATTACTGAAGAAAATGGAAATAAACGAACAACTGTAGATGAACTTAATTTGATGACAGAACGTGATATTCAATTATATGACGATATCAATTTAAGTTTGCCTGAGATAGATGATGCGCAAACAGTTGTTACCTTATTTGAGCAACAAGTTGAAGCAACGCCGAATCATGTCGCTGTGCAATTTGACGGAGTGTTTATAACATATCAAACATTGAATGCACGCGCGAATGATTTAGCACACCGTTTGAGAAACCAGTATGGTGTTGAACCTAATGATCGTGTCGCTGTCATAGCTGAAAAAAGTATTGAGATGATAATAGCGATGATAGGTGTGTTGAAAGCTGGTGGGGCTTACGTGCCAATTGATCCGAACTATCCAAGTGATCGTCAGGAGTACATTTTAAAAGATGCAACGCCTAAAGTTGTAATAACCTACCAAGCTTTATATGAAAATGGTAAACAAAATATTAATCACATTGATTTGAATAAGATAGCGTGGAAAAATATTGATAATCTTTCTAAATGTAACACGTTAGAAGATCATGCTTATGTTATTTACACGTCGGGGACAACTGGTAACCCTAAAGGGACACTAATTCCGCACCGAGGTATTGTTCGCTTGGTCCATCAAAATCATTATGTACCATTAAATGAAGAGACGACGATTTTGTTATCAGGAACTATAGCCTTTGATGCTGCAACATTTGAAATATATGGTGCATTGCTCAATGGTGGAAAGCTGATTGTTGCTAAAAAAGAACAATTATTAAATCCAATAGCGGTAGAACAATTAATCAATGAAAATGACGTTAATACTATGTGGTTAACCTCCTCATTATTTAATCAGATTGCTAGTGAACGAATAGAAGTATTGGCACCGTTAAAGTATTTATTAATTGGTGGAGAAGTATTGAATGCTAAGTGGGTGGATTTGCTTAATCAAAAACCGAAGCATCCTCAAATTATTAATGGTTATGGACCAACTGAAAATACAACATTTACAACGACGTATAATATACCTAACAAAGTTCCAAATCGTATTCCTATTGGTAAACCGATTCTGGGTACTCATGTTTATATCATGCAAGGCGAGCGTCGGTGTGGCGTTGGTATTCCTGGAGAATTATGTACAAGTGGCTTTGGGTTAGCTGCAGGTTATTTAAATCAGCCAGAATTGACAGCAGATAAATTTATCAAAGATTCAAATATAAATCAGCTGATGTATAGAAGTGGTGATATCGTTCGTTTGTTACCCGATGGCAACATAGATTATTTATATCGAAAGGACAAACAAGTTAAGATTCGAGGGTTTAGGATTGAGTTGTCAGAGGTTGAGCATGCGCTCGAGCGTATACAAGGTATTAATAAAGCAGTTGTTATTGTTCAAAATCATGATCAAGATCAGTATATCGTTGCTTATTATGAAGCGATGCATACATTATCACATAATAAGATTAAATCACAATTACGTATGACCTTACCGGAGTACATGATACCAGTTAATTTCATGCATATTGAGCAAATTCCTATTACTATTAATGGGAAATTAGATAAGAAGGCATTGCCTATCATGGACTATGTCGATACGGATGCCTATGTAGCACCGAGTACAGATACCGAACACTTGCTATGCCAAATTTTTGCAGATATTTTACATGTGAATCAAGTAGGTATTCATGATAATTTCTTTGAATTAGGTGGCCATTCATTAAAAGCAACGTTAGTGGTGAATCGGATAGAGGCATCTACTGGGAAACGATTACAAATTGGTGATTTATTACAAAAGCCAACTGTATTTGAACTAGCACAAGCGATTGCTAAGGTTCAAGAACAAAACTATGAAGTGATTCCAGAAACTATAGTTAAAGATGACTATGTGCTGAGCTCTGCACAAAAGCGTATGTATTTATTATGGAAATCAAACCATAAAGATACGGTGTATAACGTACCTTTTTTATGGCGGTTATCATCAGAACTTAATGTAGCTCAATTGCGACAAGCAGTGCAGCGTTTGATAGCGCGACATGAGATTTTACGAACACAATATATTGTTGTAGATGATGAGGTTCGACAACGTATTGTGGCAGATGTTGCAGTTGACTTTGAAGAAGTTAACACGCATTTTACGGATGAACAAGAAATCATGCGCCAATTTGTAGCACCTTTTAATTTGGAAAAGCCAAGTCAAATTAGAGTGAGATACATTAGAAGTCCCTTACATGCATACCTCTTTATAGATACGCATCATATCATTAATGACGGTATGAGTAATATACAATTAATGAATGATCTTAACGCACTTTATCAACATAAATTATTGTTACCACTTAAATTGCAATATAAAGACTATAGTGAGTGGATGTCGCATCGTGATATGACGAAACATAGACAATATTGGTTATCTCAATTCAAAGATGAAGTACCTATTTTAAGCTTACCGACAGACTATGTTAGACCAAATATTAAAACGACAAATGGAGCAATGATGTCATTTACAATGAATCAACAAATGAGACAGCTACTTCAAAAGTATGTAGAAAAGCATCAAATTACTGATTTTATGTTCTTTATGAGTGTGGTCATGACGTTGTTAAGTAGATATGCTCGAAAAGATGATGTTGTTGTCGGTAGTGTGATGAGTGCGCGTATGCATAAAGGCACGGAGCAAATGCTAGGCATGTTTGCTAATACGTTGGTATATAGAGGGCAACCGTCACCTGATAAAATGTGGACACAGTTTTTACAAGAGGTTAAGGAAATGAGTTTGGAGGCATACGAGCATCAAGAATACCCATTCGAATGTTTAGTAAATGACTTAGATCAATCACATGATGCCTCACGGAATCCATTATTTGATGTCATGTTAGTACTACAAAACAATGAAACGAATCATGCTCATTTTGGGCATAGTAAATTAACACACATTCAACCCAAATCAGTGACGGCGAAATTTGATTTATCTTTCATCATTGAAGAAGATCGCGATGACTATACAATCAATATCGAGTATAATACCGATTTATATCACTCAGAAACAGTTCGTCACATGGGTAATCAATGTATGATTATGATTGATTATATTTTGAAGCATCAAGATACACTACAAATTTGTGATATACCAAACGGCACGGAGGAACTTCTAAATTGGGTCAATACGCATGTTAACGATCGAATGCTTAATGTCCCGGGAAATAAATCTATCATAAGTTACTTTAATGAAGTTGTCTCACGACAAGGTAATCATGTTGCGCTAGTCATGAATGATTTGACAATGACGTATGAAACATTACGCAACTATGTGGATGCCATTGCGCACATGCTCCTATCAAATGGTGTGGGCAATGGTCAACGGGTTGCCTTGTTTACAGAACGTAGTTTTGAAATGATTGCGGCGATGTTGGCGACAGTTAAAGTAGGTGCATCTTATATACCTATCGATATTGATTTTCCGAATAAACGACAAGGTGCAATTTTGGAGGATGCTAAAGTAACTGCAGTCATGTCTTACGGCGTTGAAATTGAAACGACATTACCAGTCATTCAATTGGAAAATGCTAAAGGCTTTGTTGAATCAAAGGAAAATGAACAATATGATGATTTACATGGCAATCAACTTGAAAACACAGCGATGTTAGATAATGAGATGTATGCTATTTACACATCTGGTACGACCGGGATGCCTAAAGGGGTTGCCATACGACAACGAAATTTGTTGAATTTAGTGCATGCATGGTCAACTGAATTGCAATTAGGCGACAATGAAGTATTTTTGCAACATGCAAATATTGTTTTTGATGCATCAGTTATGGAGATTTATTGTTGTTTGTTAAATGGTCATACGCTTGTGATTCCAGATAGAGAGGAACGTGTTAATCCAGAACAGTTACAACAACTCATTAATAAGCATCGTGTGACGGTTGCGTCGATTCCGTTACAGATGTGTAGTGTTATGGAAGACTTTTATATTGAAAAGTTGATTACAGGCGGGGCAACTAGTACGGCATCCTTTGTTAAATATATTGAGAAGCATTGTGGCACGTATTTCAATGCCTATGGACCATCTGAGTCAACAGTCATCACATCGTATTGGTCACATCATTGTGGTGATTTGATACCTGAGACGATTCCAATTGGCAAACCCTTATCTAACATCCAAGTGTATATTATGTCAGATGGTTTGTTATGCGGTATTGGTATGCCAGGCGAGTTGTGTATTGCAGGTGATAGTTTAGCGATAGGATATATTAACCGTCCAGAATTAATGGCTGATAAATGGCAAAATAATCCATTTGGTAAAGGTAAGTTGTATCATAGTGGTGATTTAGCACGTTATACATCTGATGGTCAAATTGAATTTTTAGGAAGAATAGATAAACAAGTGAAAGTTAACGGGTACCGTATTGAACTTGATGAAATTGAAAATGTAATATTAGCTATTCGTGGTATATCTGATTGTGTTGTAACAGTAAGTCACTTTGATACGCATGATATATTGAATGCTTATTATGTCGGAGAGCAACAAGTGGAGCAGGATTTGAAGCAATATTTAAATGATCAGCTGCCTAAGTATATGATTCCTAAGACTATAACGCATATCGATTGTATGCCATTAACCACGAATGACAAGGTGGATACTACGCGTTTGCCAAATCCATCACCTATACAACAGTCTAATAAAGTGTATAGCGAACCCTCTAATGAAATTGAGCAGACATTTGTTGATGTATTTGGAGAGGTATTGAAACAAAATGATGTCGGTGTTGACGATGATTTCTTTGAACTTGGTGGTAACTCATTAGAGGCGATGTTAGTTGTCTCGCATTTAAAACGATTTGGCCATCATATTTCAATGCAGACATTATACCAATATAAAACCGTGCGACAGATTGTTAATTATATGTACCAAAATCAACAATCATTAGTTGCATTACCGGATAATCTTTCGGAATTACAAAAGATTGTTATGTCTCGTTATAACTTGGGTATTTTAGAGGATAGTCTAAGTCATCGACCTCTAGGAAATACACTATTGACTGGCGCGACAGGTTTTTTAGGTGCTTATCTGATTGAAGTACTACAAGGATACAGTCATCGCATTTATTGTTTCATACGTGCTGATAATGAGGAAATAGCATGGTATAAGTTGATGACGAATTTAAATGATTATTTTTCAGAAGAGACGGTTGAAATAATGTTATCAAACATTGAAGTCATTGTTGGTGATTTCGAGTGTATGGATGATGTTGTTTTACCAGAAAACATGGATACGATTATTCATGCAGGTGCTCGTACAGATCACTTTGGTGATGATGATGAATTTGAAAAAGTAAATGTTCAAGGTACTGTTGATGTCATACGTTTGGCACAACAACATCATGCAAGGTTAATATATGTGTCTACGATAAGTGTGGGAACTTATTTTGATATAGACACAGAAGATGTGACATTTTCAGAAGCGGATGTCTATAAAGGGCAACTACTAACATCACCATATACACGGAGCAAATTTTATAGTGAATTAAAAGTATTAGAAGCTGTAAATAATGGCTTAGATGGTCGGATTGTACGTGTTGGTAATTTGACGAATCCTTACAATGGAAGATGGCATATGAGAAATATAAAGACTAACCGTTTTTCAATGGTAATGAATGATTTGTTACAACTGGATTGTATCGGGGTTAGCATGGCTGAAATGCCTGTAGATTTTTCTTTTGTGGATACGACTGCAAGACAAATTGTCGCATTAGCACAGGTCAACACACCACAAATCATTTACCATGTGCTATCACCTAATAAAATGCCGGTGAAATCTTTGTTAGAATGCGTTAAGCGCAAAGAAATTGAACTCGTCAGCGATGAATCATTTAATGAAATTTTACAGAAACAAGACATGTACGAAACGATTGGATTAACTAGTGTTGACCGTGAACAACAACTAGCAATGATAGATACAACATTAACATTAAAAATAATGAATCACATCAGTGAAAAATGGCCAACGATAACTAACAATTGGCTGTATCATTGGGCACAATATATCAAAACAATATTCAATAAGTAAGTAGGGAAAGTTATGACAGTATTTGTAATGCAATTACAGAGTAACTTGAAAAGTATTGAAGAATTAATATCACAAAGTCGTTGGTCATATAAAAAACCGCGTACAGTCAACTATAGATACAATCAAGATAAACTCATGCACAGATTGGGAGATATTTTAGTGCAATATGGAATTCAACATGACACAGGTTTATTACCACATGAATGGCATTATCACATTTCGCCACGAGGTAAGGCAGATATTGTTCAACACAATCGTGATGGACAGCCCATCTATGTGAGCTTATCATATAGTTATCCTTATATCGTGTGTGTTGTCGATAAAGAACCAGTTGGTATTGATATCGAAAAGATATCACAACGTTTAGACTGGCGTACGTTAGTGACGTGTTTCTCTACAAACGAAGCACATCAAATATGTAGTTTAAATGATTTTTATCAAATATGGACACAAAAAGAAAGTTTTACAAAATTGATTGGTGAAGGTTTAATCAAAGGATTGGACATTTATGATATGACACAATCACACTTTTATCAATCACGTGAAGTGAAGTTCAAACAATTTATTTTTGATCAGTTTATGGTACAGGTATGTTTCTTAGGACAGGCACCCTGGGGTTATAAAAAAGTGTCTGTATTTCAGTTATTGAGTAGTTAATATGACGTCTGACAGTATCATTGCGCAGTGATTTTAAACTATACTGCCTAAATGTTTACTGTTAGATGTTTTTTTATTGGAAAAATGAAAGGTGAATACACGATGGCATCATTCAAAATCATGACGAGATTAAAGTAAGTGATAAGGTAAAAATATACTGAGCAATATTGAAATTACCGAAAATAATAGTTTGTTACGACGCATTTGAGACTTTAATGCTCACGTAAGTTGGCTGGAATCATATCATGTCAGTTAATAAAATAACGTGAGCATCAATCATCATACTCAAACGATGATTTAAAACTCACGTTAATGTTAGTCAGTGTATTAATTTAATTTATAGCGATAGACAAAATGTTGTCGCACTAATTCAATTGTCATCATCCAGACGATATGGCCAAAGAATTCTGACAGATGCTCTTGGAATGGTTGATCCCACACAGCAGGTACAGTATGCATGATTGGCATAATGATAAGGTGGAATAATACCCAAATAGCAATACCAAAAACAGCACCTTGTCCCATTGCTAAGTAAGCGTATTTTTTAACTAATATGCAGTAAATAATTGCAATGACGATAGAAAAACTAAAGTGGACAATAAAGCTTACCCAAGGCAATTCCATATTTGAAAATGTATATGTTTGATGCGTAAACTCACTACTAAATCCTAATTGTTGCAATAACTCTTGAGGTGGGTTCGTTGCATTACGTTCTGGTGTGCGAGGTGGAAACATGACCTCCCAACCTAATTTTACAATTCCAGATAACAAGCCACCGATAATTCCAGCATAAATGAATATACCCATTTGTCGTTTCGTCAACTTAAGGACTCCTCTCTATTTACTATCCTCATTATAGTGTTTTGTGAAAATAATCACAATAAAAAGCTTTGCAAAACTTAAAATATTTTGATAAACAAATTTGTAAAAAGTTATTAGTTTTTTACATCTCATATTGTATCGTACTGTATTCAAAATTGTTAACGAGATGAACGGTAAATAAATGTTTTAGCGCAATGGATAATCGAACTGGAATCATCTCGCGTGTCAAAACTTGTTAGGCCTTAATTTCATAGTTATGAATTAAGGATTGTTGTGCCAACAAAATCATTATTGTAAATAGATTCAATGATATTTGGCTTGTTTCCTGATGCAATGATAACTTTAGGACAGCCATTTTCAATCGCATTTTTGGCATCTAGCACTTTGGGAATCATACCTCCATAAATATCACCATGTTCAATATATTGATGAATATCGACTAATGGCAATTGAGGTATAACAACATCATTGATGAGTACACCTGCAATATTACTTAATACATAAATAGGCGCTTTTAATGATGATGCAATAAAATAGGCAAGCGTGTCAGCATTAATATTGTAAAATTCTCCATCATGGTTATTGAAACCAATCGAATTGATGATAGGTACAAATTTAGTACATAAATACTGTAAAGCATCCTTATTTAAAGCGGTCGGAACACCGACATATCCATATTGTTGATCAAAAGATGTAATTTCAAACAGCTGTGCATCCAAACCACATAAGCCTATTGCAGAACATTGGTGCTGGTTAAATTGAGCTACTAATGCAGTGTTAACGTCTGCAATGAGCGTGTGTTTAGTAATGGTCATGGTTGCTTTATCAGTCACTCTTAGGCCATTAACAAAGTGTGGCTCGATTTGCTGGTTTGATAATGCTTCATTAATAAATGGGCCACCGCCATGAACGATAATGGGGTAGATGTTGTTTGATCGTAAATGCTTAATGTTGTTAATAATTGATGGATGCATGTCACTAAGTGTACTGCCACCAATTTTAATGACAATAAATTTCATCTAACCAACACCACCTTATGTTCGATATGATGCGTTAATACGCACATAATCATAGGATAAATCACAACCGTATGCAGTCGCTGCAGCGTTACCTAAACCAAGCTGAACGTCAATTGTGACATTTTCATGAGTTAATGTATTCGACATAGCTTGCTCATCAAATAGTACAGCCATACCTTTATCCACGACAGGTATTTGGTTCAGTTGAACATATGTGCATTTAGGATCAATTTCACATCCGCTATAGCCAATAGCTGTAATGATTCGACCAAAATTGGCATCTTCGCCAAAAATAGCTGATTTTACTAGATTTGAACTTACGATAGTTTTACCGATTTTTCTTGCATCTGATATTGATTTAGCGCCTGACACATTGACGCTGATTAACTTTGTTGCGCCTTCGCCATCTCTGGCTATAGCTTTAGCTAAAAATGTACAGACAAAATTGAATGCATCAACAAATGTTTCCCATTGTGGATGGTCTTGACTAAGTATTTGGTGTTCAACTTGGTGATTTGCCATGACTAATACCATGTCATTTGTACTTGTATCGCCATCAACAGTAATCATATTAAATGTATGGTCAGTCGAAGATTTTAATAATTGATGAAGTGTATTCGATTCAATCGATGCATCGGTTGTTATAAAAGCAAGCATGGTAGCCATATTTGGATGAATCATACCTGAACCTTTGGCGCTACCACCAATTGTAACGGTTTTACCATCGATTTTTAGTGATACAGCGATATGTTTTGTACAGGTATCAGTTGTTAAAATTGCCTCGTTAAACGCACCTGGCGTTGCAAAATTAGTATCCTTAATATGTTCGGTCCCAGTCTTAATTTTATCCATAGGCAAATATTCACCAATGACCCCAGTTGAAGCAACAGCAACATGCTCAGATGGTATTTGAAGTTGTTGAGCAACCCATGTTTGTGTTTGTCGTGCATCATCTATGCCTTGTTGACCGGTACAAGAATTTGCATTAGCTGAATTAACAACAAGTGCTTGTAATTTTCCTTTAGACTTTTGTAAAGTGTCTTCAGTGACAATAAGTGGTGCAGCTTTAAACTGATTTAAAGTATATACGGCAGCTGCACTTGCCAAAGACGATGAGTAAATCCACCCAAAGTCTTTTTTGTTAGCGCGTAAACCGATGTGCATACCACCAGCCGTGAAGCCTTGAGGTGTACTAATATCGCCATGTTTAATAATTGAAAAGTTATATTGTTGTGATGTCGTTTCTTGATGTTTCATTCTAACACCCCTTATGGATAAACTGGTGATTGATTTAGGCCAGTCGTCACTTCAAAATCATATAATATATTTAAATTTTGAATGGCTTGCCCACTTGCGCCTTTGACAAGGTTATCAATCACTGATACTAAAATTGCTGTTTGTGATGTTTCATCTACATAGATACCGATATCGCAGTAGTTACTACTGAGTACTTCTTTTGTGGTTGGAAAAGTCCCAATATCTCTAATTCTGACAAATGGCTGATTAGCATAATAAGAGGTCATTAATTTATGTAATGATTCAGTCGTAAATTCAGATGATAATTTGACATATATTGTTGATAAAATACCTCGTGTCATTGGTACGAGATGTGGTGTAAATATGACTGATACATCTTGACCCGCAATGATAGATAAATATTGCTCGATTTCCGGTTTGTGTTTATGGTTTCCGATTGCATAAGCGCTTAGATTTTCATTCATTTCTGAAAAATGAACACGTTGTGATAATGAACGACCAGCACCTGACACGCCGGTCTTAGCATCAATAATAATAGATGACAAATCTACTATTTTTTCGCTAATAAGTGGATGTAATGCTAATAATGTTGCTGTAGGGAAACAGCCAGGATTAGAAATGAGCTTCGTTCCATTGTTATCAAACGATTGCCATTCTGAAATGCTGTAAATAGCATGATTCAAATCATCTTGTGCTGCAGCAGTTTCTTTGTAATATGTTTCATATATTTCACGATTCTTAATTCTAAATGCGCCAGATAAATCGATAACATGAATACCTTTTTCTACTAAGGGAGGGATACATGTTTTACTTACGGGTGCTGGTGTCGCAAAGAAAATTACATCACAGTCATTATTGTCCACTGTAAGTGCTTCGAAATGTTGCATAATATGTTGTAAATGTGGAAATGTTAATTTCAACGGTTCATCTACTTTTGAATGTGAGTAGATGTGTGCAATCGTTACATGAGGATGTGTTTGTAACAATCGAATTAATTCAATTGCGCCATAACCGCTACCGCCAACGATACCTACTTTAATCATCATGAATCCCTCCTATGTCATATATAAATGATTAATTGTTAATTTTTAAAAACGTCTTGAAAAGCTGCAACAATTTGATGGATTTCCTCTTTATCAATGACTAGAGGTGGAGACAATCGAATGATAGTACGATGCGTGTCTTTGCATAAGATTCCACGTTGAATCAGTTGATCCACAAAAGGTGCAGCATCTGTGTTAAGCTCTATGCCTATAAATAAACCACGACCTCTAATTTCTTTAATACTAGGATGTTTAAGTTGTAGCAACGCTTTTAATAAAAATGAACCTAAGCGTTCTGATCGTTCAACCAGTTGTTCATCTTTAAGTACATCAAGCGCTGCCGTCGATATTGCAATGGCTAAAGGGTTACCACCAAATGTTGAACCATGTGTACCTGGTGTTAGAACACGCATGACATCATTATTTGCAAGTACAGCAGATACAGGGTATAAGCCGCCACCCAATGCCTTACCTAAAATATAAATGTCTGGAACGACTTGCTCCCATTCCATAGCAAACCATTTCCCAGTTCTACCAAGACCAACTTGAATTTCATCTGCAATCAATAATATTTGATGTTTATCACATAGTTGACGCACAGCTTGAATATATCCTTTCGGTGGTATATTAACGCCACCTTCACCTTGAATTGGTTCCAAAATAATTGCTGCTGTATTCGGTGAAATAGCTTGTGTTAATTGTTCAATGTCTCCAAAATCTACTGTTGTAGTGCCTTGAAGTAGGGGGTGAAATCCTGCTTTATATGCGTCGTGGTTAGATAGTGATAATGAGCCAAGTGTACGACCGTGAAAATTGTTATTCATAGCGATGATTTCAACTTGTCCGTCAGTAATGCCTTTAACTTCAGAGCCCCATTTTCTAGCAATTTTAATGGCTGCTTCAACAGCTTCAGTACCAGAGTTAAGGGGGAGTACTTTGTCTTTCTTAGCAAGATGACAAATTTTTTCTTCCCATTTCCCGAGATTGTCACTATAAAGGACACGTGAAATGATAGACAACTTTGAAGCTTGTTCTGTCATCGCTTTAACAATTGTTGGATGACAATGGCCTTGGTTTGCAACTGAAAAACCCGAAATGCAATCTATATATTGTTTGCCATCAGTATCCCAAACTTTGACACCTTTACCTTTAGAAATGACAAGCTTAAGTGGTGCATAATTATTAGAGCTATAATAATCAGTTAATTCAATGATTGAATTCATCGGTCTCCCTCCTTTATATTTATACATTTTAAAGAATTAATATTAATATATTACAGTTGTTCAATATAAGTGTCAAATGTAAATTTAATAATATAAAGATAAGGTTGTGTTTGTATTAATGTGATTTGTAAAATGAAAGTACTAATATTTTTTGTGGATAATCATTGATATGTATGTATACGATTGCAGTTTAATGTAGTATGAATAAAAAATGCCACAAGCATATGTTTAACATATGACTGTGGCATAGTATTATGCTTGTGGAATTTTACGATGCTTAATTTTATAAATAATGAAGCCGATAATGAAACCAATCAAACTGAGAACAACCCAGCCCATACCAATGTCTGATAATGGTAAATATTTTTGGCTGAAATTAATCAAAGTTTGTGAGAATGATGTGCTTGAAATGAACTCTGGGCTAGCTTTTAATCCGTCTATTAATGCGGCAATCATTGTAAAGAAAATGGTACATTGATACACAATCTTGGAATGATGGAATTTGCTACTAAATAATGTTAGTACAATCAAGGCAATTGCTAATGGATATAAGAACATTAACACTGGGACTGAGTACATAATAATTTTAGTTAAGCCAACATTCGCGAATAAGAACGAAATAAAGCTCACAACTGTTGCAATCGCTAGGTAATTCAGTTTCGGGAATAAATGCTCAAATGTTTCTGAAAATGCCGTAATTAAACCGATGGCTGTTTTTAAACAAGCAACCATAACGATAAGTGACAACAGGACGATACCGTAGTTACCTAAGTAGTATTGCGTAATTTGCGCTAAGGCAATACCACCATTTTCACTAAGTTTGAAATGACCAATACTTAATGTACCCATGATTGCTAGTAGGGTATAAATAATCCCCATCATAATGATACTGATAGTACCAGACTTAATTGTTTCTTTAGCGATATCAGTTGGATTTTCGATACCTAACTTTTTAATCGTTGCAACAATGATGATACCAAATGCCAATGACGCTAGCGCATCTAAGGTATTGTATCCATCTAAAAAGCCGTTAAATAAGGCATGTGATTGATATTGTTTACTAATAGGTGCATCAGATATGCCACCTAATGGATGGATAAAAGCAAATAATAAAATAATTGCTAATAATACTAAGAATACCGGATTTAAAAATTTACCGATATATTCTAAAATTCTTGATGGCTTTCTCGCAAAAAACCATGCAATCACAAAGAAGACGAAGCTAAAAATAAATAAATATAAAGTGATTTGCTTTGGTGATAAAAATGGCGAAAATGCAATTTCAAATGATGTCGTTGCCAGTCTAGGTAAGGCGAAAAATGGTCCGATAACTAGATATAAGGCAATCGTGAAAATGTAAGCATATGTTTTATTAACACGCGATGCAATTTCAAATAAACCAGATGTCTTTGAAATGCCAATAGCAATGATACCTAGAAATGGTAAGCCAATTGCTGTAATTAAAAATCCTAAGTTAGCGATAAAAACGTTAGAACCAGCAGCTTGACCCAAGTGTATTGGGAAGATAAGATTGCCGGCACCAAAGAATAAACCAAATAACATAGAACCTATAAACATGTTTTCTTTAAATGTTAGTTTCTTCTTCATATATGTATTTGTTCTCCTTTTTAGAACTTATAAAAATCTACTTAATTAAGATAATATCAAAAATTAAACATAAAGTGATACATAATTTTGCAATAAATACTAAATTTTTTGAAAATTCCGGAATAAATACTGTTTTTTATGTAGTAGGGGCGTAAGTTAAGAACGATTTAACAGATATAGAATATGTTAAATATAGAAGGTTAGACAACCCGACGTATTAATACTTTGTGAAATAAAGATCCCCCTCAACATGATCGAAGGGGGGAAGTATATGTTTAGTTCAATACATTTAGAAAGTCGTTTGTAGTTATTGTTTGTCCCATCAATGGGAATACATTATCTATTGGAAATTGATGTAGCGTTTCGTTTTGTGCACTCATCATATCTGTAACAAAAAACTGATTGTAGTTTAATTGATAGGCATCTCGCGCTGTCGTATCTACGCCAATATGCGTTGCGACACCACCAAGAACAATCGTATCAATTCCTCGACGTCGCAATTGTAAGTCCAAATCTGTTCCTACAAATGCACTAAAATGTCGTTTGTCTATGACAAAATCGTCACCTCTCTTGTCTAATAAATGATGGAAACGACTGTAGTCGTCGCCTTCTTTTGGTGGTAATGAGATCATTGCATTTGGTTGCAATACATCTTTACCATCATAGAAATTCACGCGAACAAAAGCGATAAAGCCATTGTTTTTTCTAAAAACATCTATTAATTTATTAGCGTTTTGAACGACATTTTCAGCTGTATGTGGCGCATAATCCATCTTAAGTATACCTTCTTGCAGGTCGATTAACACTAAAGCGGTTTTATTAAAATTAATCATCTTATATCAGAGTCCTTTTCGTTTAATAAAGTATTCGCTTAAACTTATACCCTGTTTACGATGAAATTATTTATTTTGTTGTGAAAAAGCTTTAGCGATATCGATGAGTTTCTTCGGTGCGTCTTCGACAGACATTTTGACTTCGACAAAATGCATCACATCGGGATGACCATTAATTGCATTAAACGTGTCTTGTAAATCTTTTGATGATTCAACGTCATGAATTTCAACATTTTTACCACCAAATACAGCTGGTAAAGCTTTATAATCCCACATGTGAATTTCATTATAAGGTTCATACATGCCGTGAATAAGTCGTTCTACCGTATAGCCGTCATTATTAATCACAAATAATACCGGTTTAATATGCTGTCTAATCATAGTTGAAATAGCTTGAACAGTTAGTTGCAATGAGCCATCACCAATTAATAATAAGTTACGACGATCTTTGTCTGCTAATTGTGAACCTAATGTTGCAGGTAATGTATAGCCGATAGAACCCCATAACGGTTGCCCTATAAAAGTATTGTTTTTGTATAATGCTAAATCATAAGCACCAAAGAATGATGTACCTTGATCAGCAATGATGACATCGTTTGGTTTTAAGAAATTTTGCATCATTTTAAAATAAGTTTGTTGTGTTAATGGTGCTGTGCCAACAGTATAATCGGGTGATGTTGGACGATGATAAGCAGGGAACGATGCGTTATTCGTATATGAAATATTGGATAACTGTTTTAACAACGATGGTAGAGATATTTCGTCATTTGTAACATCGTCAATTTTGATATTATGATGATTTAACATAACGACATCATCGATATTGAATTGGTATGAAAATCCTGCTGTTGCTGAATCTGTTAATTTGGCTCCAATATTTAAAATTAAATCGCTGTTGTCCACATAATCTCGTATTTTATCTTCGGCAATTTTCCCATCGTAAATACCCATATAATATGGATTTTCCTCATTAAAAGCACCTTTTCCTAATGAAAGTTGTGCTACTGGTATCTGTGTTTGATTTACAAAATCTTCTAATTCTTGATGGAGGTGAAAACTGTTAATTTCATGTCCAGTAATGATGATAGGCTGCTTCGCTTGATGCAATTTAGATGCTAATAACTCTATATATGTTGATGCATCCGTATCTTTAGTTGCCGTCACTTCAAATGGTGTCGGTATCTCAATTTCAGAGATTGCGACATCGATTGGTAAATGTAAATGAACTGGGCGTCTTTCGGCGATTGCTGTATTAATTAAACGTGGTATTTCGGTTGTTGCATTTTCAGGTGTGATATAACCTTGTGCAACGGTTATATGTGCAAACATTTTTCGGTAGTCGTCAAATGTACCTTCACCAAGTGAGTGATGTACATATTTACCGCCTTGTTCAACAGCACGTGTCGGCGCACCTGTAATCGCAATGACAGGTATGCGTTCAGCATATGAACCTGCGATACCGTTGACGGCACTTAATTCGCCAACACCAAATGTAGTAACTAATGCAGCGAGTCCATTAAGACGGGCATAACCGTCCGCTGCGTAACTTGCGTTTAATTCATTTGTATTTCCTACCCAATCTACATTGGGATTGCTGATAATATCGTCTAGAAAAGCGAGATTAAAATCACCAGGAACACCAAAAATTTTATCGACGCCTGCTCGATGAATAGCGTCAATTAAGTAAGCTCCAATGCGTTGTTTCATAAAAAAACCACCTTTTCTCTATATTTACACTTAAAATGATAGCCTCGAATATAGTGTAAGGTCAAGGAAGTTGACTTTGTTGTGAAAACGCTAACAATAGTGAACAATTAATATTTTTTAGGAAATGAGTATGAAGGGGGGCTTTAATTGATGATTTTAAAATTCAAAATTTAAGGGGAGAGCGAACTATCAATGATGCTGCAAAATACAATAGCAAAGAAAAAACAGGCGCGTCACCTTATGAAGGTATACGCACCTGTTTATAGTAAGCATTATTTAGCTTCAAATAATTGATCGCCAAATGAAATGTTGCCATGTTCACCTTGTTTAAAATCAAGGTTTGTAATGTTTCCTTGTGTCACGATAATAGGCGTAATATCACTCTTTGCATGATTGCGGATGTAGTCTAAATCAAAGTTGATTAATAAATCACCTTGTTTAACTTCTTGACCTTCCTCAACATGTAAAGTAAAGCCTTCTCCGTTTAATTTAACAGTGTCTAAACCGATGTGGATTAATAGTTCTAAACCACTATCTGATACAAGACCAATTGCATGTTTTGTTGGGAAAATCATTTGTACTTTACCGTTGAATGGTGCACGAACTTCACCTTGTGAAGGTTTGATAGCGATACCGTCACCCATCATTTTTTCGCTGAACACTTGATCAGGCACTTCTGATAATGGTGTTACTTCACCAGTTAATGGTGCATGAACGATATGGCTCAATTCGCTTGTTGCAGATTTATCTTCTGCAACAACAACAGTTTCGTCTTTATCGTCTTCCATAGTAGTAGGGTTTTCTACTACTTGACCATTCATAATCTGTTGCATTTCATGTTTGATTTGGTCAGATTTAGGACCAAAAATTGCTTGCATATTATTGCCGACTTCTAATACACCAGATGCGCCTAAATCTTTCAAACCAGGAACATCAACTTTAGATTTGTCGTTAACTTCAACACGTAGACGTGTGATACAAGCGTCTAAATGTTTAATGTTTGCTTTGCCACCCATAGCTTCTAATACTGCATATGGTAATTCAGTTGCTGAAGCAGTAACAGCTTGTGATTGCTTATCTTCACGACCTGGTGTTTTGTATTTTAATTTTACAATTAAGAATCGGAATACGAAGTAGTAAATAACTGCGTATACAAGACCTACAGGAATAACTAACCACCATTGTGTCTTATTAGGTAGTATACCGAGTAAGAAGTAGTCGATGAAACCACCTGAGAATGTATAACCTAGATGAAGATCTAATAAGTACAATGTTAAGAATGATAAACCATCAAGTACTGCGTGAATAAAGAATAATAATGGTGCTACAAATAAGAATGAGAATTCTAATGGTTCTGTAATACCAGTTAAGAATGATGTTAAAGCAGCAGAACCCATTAAACCTGCTACTACTTTCTTATTTTCAGGTTTAGCTGTGTGATAAATTGCTAAAGCTGCTGCAGGTAAACCGAACATCATAACAGGGAATTCACCTTGCATGAATTTACCAGCTGTCAAATGTGCGCCTTCACGAATTTGTTCGATAAAGATACGTTGGTCACCGTGAATAATTTCACCAGCTGCATTTTTCCATGAACCAAACTCGAACCAGAACGGTGCGTGGAAAATGTGATGTAGACCGAATGGAATTAATAAACGCTTGATGAAACCAAATAAGAATACGGCAACACCAGTATTTGAATCTAATAATCCTGTACTGAATGCATTTAATCCTGATTGAATCGTTGGCCAAATTAATGCCATTGGGAATGCTAAAATAAATGATGTTGTAGCCATCATAATAGGTACGAAACGCTTACCAGCGAAGAAACCTAAATAAGATGGTAAGTTAATGTTATAGAACTTGTTATAACACCAAGCTGCCAGGGCCCCGATTATAATACCGCCGAACACACCTGTTTGTAATGTTGGGATACCTAAAATGCTAGCGTAACCACTCGCTGGATCACCAATATTCTTAGGTGTAACTTGTAAAAAGTCGCCCATTGTTTTGTTCATGATTATGTAACCGACGAATGCTGCGATAGCTGCTACGCCATCACCGCCAGCTAATCCGATTGCGACACCTAATGCGAAAATCATAGGCAAGTTATCAAAAATGATACCACCAGCACCTGTCATTAATTTAGCGACAGTTTGTACGCCACCATTTTGTATAAACGGCAAGTAGTGTTGTAATGATTCACCTTGCATAGCTGTACCGATAGCTAATAACAGACCAGCTGCTGGTAAAATCGCAACAGGTAACATTAGCGCTTTACCAATACGTTGCAATTGACCGAAAAGTTTCTTCCTCACTTGTCCAACCTCCAAAGTTGTATTTATTATTTAAGATTCAATAAAAAAAGACACGAGCAAATAGACTGTGTTGGTAACCATCACAGCTTAATTTAACTCATGCCTAATCTTACTTAGTAACACGTTGGTGTATGTAATTAATGTAAAAGAAGCAATTGACTAAGTAGTATATAAAACTGATACGTTAGTTTATCTAGCTTACCATCACATCTTATTGAATCTTATTTGTTTGCGACTCCTATTTTAGCATGGTGAAGTATGCGTTTTCAATACAATTATTAAATTCAATTTCAAATCTCTTAATTGTTCACAGATTATTATTAAAACATAATATAAGATAATCCTGAATAAAATGTATAAAAGTTGTTGTAATAATCCAGCAGTAGCAGCTATTATCAGCACTTAAAAGAAAGGATAATCTTTGATGGTGTAATAATTAACTTGTGACAGAAATATGTAAGATTATTACAATGAACAGGCTTTAACTGATTAATATTGTAATGTGTTTTCTCTTATAGTAAAATGTAAGCGATTACACAACTCAACTATATTTTCCTAATAATTATATTGTTAAGGAGGGCTACTTTGACAGGCTTTTCAGTGTATTTAGGACAACCTTTAGATGAAGCGTATATTAAGCGAATGATTAAACAAGGTTACCAAATGATTTTTACATCTGTACAAATACCAGAAGAAGATGACGAGACAAAATATCATTATTTCACAAAACTACTCAATTTATTAAAACATGAACAAGTGACTTACCTCATAGATGCTAATCCATCTATATTAACACCATCTTTTTATGAGCATCTTCGACAATATGATGCGCAATTTATGATTCGTATCGATCATAGTACATCAATTGAGGCAATCGAAGCGATAATGGCACAGGGTTTAAAGTGCTGTTTGAATGCAAGTATTATTTCCCGGGAATTGTTAACAAGCTTACATCAACAATTGAATGATTTTACATTACTTTCATTTTGTCATAACTATTATCCAAGACCAGATACGGGATTATCTGTTGACTTGGTCAATAAGAAAAATGAACTCATTTATCAATTTAATCCAAAGGCACAAATATATGGTTTTATTGTAGGGAGTGATTTGCGAGGTCCTTTGCATAAAGGCTTGCCAACAATTGAAGCAACGAGACATAGTCATCCTGTCGTTGCAGCTAAATTATTACAAGAAACTGGTGTATCTGAAGTGTTAGTTGGAGACTCATTGATTGAAATGAGGCAGGCAAAACAACTTATAGATTTTTGCAAGCATAGGCATTTCACGTTATGTATTGAAGAAGTGTTTGATACGACAGTGACTTACCTTTTCGATATGTGTCATAAAGTACGCCCGGATAATCCGGAAAATGTCATTCGTTCGGAAACGTCAAGACAAATATGTCCACATTCGATTCAACCACAGTTTACGACGCAACGACGCATTGGTTCAGTAACCGTTGATAATTTGAATAACGGACGTTATCAAGGTGAAATGCAAATTGTGAGACAAACGCTTAGTGCACATGACAATGTGAATGTTGTTGCACAAATTATTAAAGAAGACTTACCACTGTTAAGTTGTATCGAGCCGAATGATACATTTGATTTTCAAAAAACTAGGGAGTGTAAGAAGTGATGGAAAATAGTACGACCGAAGCGCGTAATGAAGCGACGATGCATCTTGATGAAATGACTGTGGAAGAGGCTTTAATTACGATGAATAAAGAAGATCAGCAAGTCCCGTTAGCAGTTCGAAAGGCAATACCACAATTGACAAAAGTAATTAAAAAAACAATTGCACAGTATAAAAAGGGTGGACGATTGATTTATATCGGTGCAGGTACAAGTGGAAGATTGGGTGTCTTAGATGCAGCGGAGTGTGTACCTACATTCAATACTGACCCTCATGAAATTATAGGCATTATTGCTGGTGGACAACATGCTATGACGATGGCTGTAGAAGGTGCGGAAGATCACAAAAAATTAGCGGAAGAAGATTTGAAAAATATAGATTTAACATCAAAAGATGTCGTTATAGGAATTGCCGCGAGTGGCAAAACGCCATATGTTATAGGCGGTTTAACATTTGCTAACACAATCGGTGCTACAACAGTATCTATTTCATGCAATGAACATGCAGTTATAAGTGAAATTGCGCAGTATCCAGTAGAAGTTAAAGTTGGTCCAGAAGTATTAACTGGTTCAACACGTTTAAAGTCTGGTACAGCACAAAAGTTAATTTTAAATATGATTTCAACCATCACAATGGTTGGTGTCGGAAAAGTTTACGATAACCTCATGATTGATGTTAAAGCAACCAATCAAAAACTGATCGACCGTTCAGTGCGTATTATTCAAGAAATATGTGCTATCACATATGATGAAGCAATGGTGTTATATCAGGTGTCTGAGCATGATGTGAAAGTTGCGACAGTTATGGGTATGTGTGGCATTTCTAAGGAAGAAGCAACAAGACGGTTATTAAACAATGGTGACATTGTTAAACGAGCAATCAGAGATAGACAACCTTAGGAGGGATTTAAATGACCAAAGAACAACAACTTGCAGAACGAATTATTGCTGCAGTAGGTGGTATGGATAATATAGATAGTGTCATGAACTGTATGACACGTGTGCGTATTAAAGTATTAGATGAAAATAAAGTAGATGACCAAGAACTAAGGCATATTGATGGTGTCATGGGTGTTATACACGATGAACGCATTCAAGTTGTGGTTGGACCTGGTACAGTCAATAAAGTGGCTAATCATATGGCGGAATTAAGTGGTGTTAAACTAGGTGACCAAATACCACACAATCACAATGATAGTGAAAAAATGGACTATAAATCATATGCAGCTGATAAAGCAAAGGCGAATAAAGAAGCACATAAAGCAAAACAAAAGAATGGTAAGTTGAATAAAGTATTGAAATCAATTGCCAATATCTTTATACCGTTGATTCCTGCATTTATTGGAGCTGGATTAATTGGTGGTATTGCAGCAGTACTGAGTAACTTAATGGTGGCAGGCTATATTTCAGGTGCTTGGATTACGCAACTTATAACAGTATTTAATGTCATTAAAGACGGTATGTTAGCATACTTAGCTATTTTCACTGGTATTAATGCGGCTAAAGAATTTGGTGCGACACCAGGACTTGGTGGCGTGATTGGTGGTACAACGTTATTAACGGGTATTGCTGGTAAAAATATTTTAATGAATGTCTTCACTGGAGAACCATTGCAACCTGGACAAGGTGGGATTATTGGCGTTATTTTTGCCGTTTGGATTTTAAGTATTGTCGAAAAGAGATTGCATAAAATTGTGCCAAATGCGATTGATATTATTGTAACGCCGACTATTGCATTGTTGATTGTAGGACTATTAACTATCTTTATCTTTATGCCATTAGCAGGTTTTGTTTCAGACAGTTTAGTTTCAGTAGTTAACGGAATTATTAGTATTGGTGGCGTATTTAGTGGATTTATCATTGGAGCAAGCTTCCTACCATTAGTTATGTTAGGGCTTCATCATATTTTTACGCCAATTCATATAGAAATGATTAACCAATCTGGTGCTACTTACTTATTGCCAATTGCAGCGATGGCTGGTGCTGGACAAGTAGGTGCCGCATTAGCACTTTGGGTAAGATGTAAACGCAACACAACATTACGTAATACTTTAAAAGGTGCATTGCCAGTTGGTTTCCTAGGTATCGGAGAACCATTAATCTATGGTGTGACTTTGCCGTTAGGTCGACCTTTCTTAACTGCTTGTATTGGTGGTGGTATTGGTGGCGCTGTAATAGGTGGAATTGGACATATTGGTGCCAAAGCAATAGGCCCAAGTGGTGTGTCACTATTACCATTAATCTCAGATAATATGTATTTAGGTTATATTGCAGGATTACTTGCTGCGTATGCTGGTGGATTCGTTTGTACATATTTATTTGGAACGACAAAGGCGATGCGACAGACAGATTTGTTGGGTGATTAATGATGACAAATATTTTATATCGCATTGATAAGCAGTTGAGTGATTTTACGAAGACAGAAAAGATAATCGCTGATTACATTTTAAAGAATCCACATAAAATCATTGATATGACTGTGAATGATTTGGCAGATGTTACGAATGTTAGTACAGCATCAATTGTTAGATTTAGTCGGAAAATGACACATCAAGGTTTTCAAGAGCTAAAGATTGCGATATCTCGATACTTACCCGAAGATATTGCAACCAATCCACATTTAGAATTGATTGAAAATGAATCTGTAGAAACTTTGAAAAATAAAATGATTGCTAGAGCAACGAATACGATGCGATTTGTAGCTACTAATATTATGGATGCGCAAATTGATGCAATTTGTGATGTGTTGAAAAATGCCAGGACAATATTTTTATTTGGATTTGGCGCATCGAGTTTGACTATTGGTGATCTTTTTCAAAAGTTATCTCGTATTGGCTTAAATGTCAGGTTATTACATGAAACGCATTTACTTGTGTCAACATTTGCGACGCATGATGATAGAGATTGCATGATTTTTGTGACGAATCAAGGTAGTCATAGTGAATTGCAGTCAATTGCACAGGTGGCCACACATTACAGTATTCCCATCATAACTATATCTAGTACAGCTAATAATCCAGTGGCTCAAATTGCAGACTATGCATTGATTTATGGCAGAACTGATGAAAATGAAATGCGTATGGCGGCTACAACGTCACTATTTGCACAGTTATTCACGGTAGATATATTGTACTATCGATTTGTAGCATTAAATTATCATGCGATTCTAGATTGTATAACCCAATCGAAAATGGCACTTGATAATTACAGGAAGCATCTTGCGACGATAGATTTTAAACATTAGATTAATATAAAGTTAGTTGCAACGTAAACAATTGAAGTTTTTGATGTGATTCAGTTGCTTGATGAAAAATTGTTGCTACAAGTTTGTAAAACTGGCATAGAGGCTATTTTGAAAATGATAAAGGCGTGACAAATTAAAGCAAAGTTCAGATTTGAGCTTTGCTTTTTTCATAGATGGAAATTAAATGCTGAAGAATAATTTTAATGCTAAATGAACTAATACGAAGGTGCTAAAAGCAATTATTATCAAATTAGTGATATGAATGAAATGTTTAAATCGTTTGCGTTGATTGTATTCGGGACTTTTATAGAGTAGGTAGTAGTACATAAAGAGTATGGCTGCGAACATGCCGAATATTGAAGTGAAGTTACCTACAGTGACTGCCATGTAATGATTTAAAGTTAAATAGTAACTTAGACTAATAATAAAAAATAAAATGATTTGATAGGTAATTAACACCATTCAAGTCCCTCCATTAATCGTAGACAAAAAATTTATCAATGATTTGATTATTTGTATTCAAATTTTAGTATACGACTTACCTCAAAGACAAATATTAAAAGATAAGACAATAAAATTAGAATAAATTTACGTTTGAAGATAAAAAACAAACATTTTTCATTAAAGTTTATGATATATTTAGAGCAATAGAAAGTGTATGGAAGGGGATATGAATGGCATACCAAAGTGAATACGCATTAGAAAATGAAATGATGAATCAACTTGAACAATTGGGTTACGAAAGAGTAACGATACGTGATAATAAGCAATTGCTTGATAATTTTAGAACGATTTTAAATGAGCGTCATGCGGACAAATTAGAAGGCAATCCCTTAACAGATAAAGAATTTCAACGTCTGTTAACGATGATTGATGGGAAAAGTATTTTCGAGAGTGCCCGTATTTTACGTGATAAATTACCACTTAGACGTGATGATGAGTCTGAGATTTATTTGTCGTTTTTAGATAAGAAAAGTTGGTGTAAAAATAAGTTTCAAGTGACGAATCAAGTATCTGTCGAGGATACATATAAAGCACGTTATGATGTAACGATATTAATCAACGGACTACCCCTTGTCCAAGTTGAATTGAAACGTCGAGGTATTGATATTAATGAGGCGTTTAACCAAGTAAAACGTTACCGCAAACAAAATTACACAGGCTTATTCCGCTACATACAAATGTTTATCATTAGTAATGGTGTTGAAACGCGATACTTTTCTAATAATGATAGCGAACTATTGAAGAGTCACATGTTTTATTGGAGTGATAAACAGAATAACCGAATCAATACATTACAATCATTTGCTGAGTCGTTTATGAGACCCTGTCAATTAGCTAAGATGATATCGCGCTATATGATTATTAATGAAACAGATAGAATACTGATGGCAATGCGTCCGTATCAAGTGTATGCGGTAGAAGCACTTATTCAACAAGCGACTGAGACAGGGAATAATGGATATGTATGGCATACAACTGGAAGTGGTAAGACATTGACTTCTTTTAAAGCGAGTCAGATTTTATCACAGCAAGATGACATTAAGAAAGTTATCTTTTTGGTTGACCGTAAAGACTTGGATAGTCAAACAGAAGAGGAATTTAATAAATTTGCTAAGGGTGCTGTAGACAAAACTTTTAATACCTCGCAACTGGTACGCCAACTAAATGATAAAAGTTTGCCACTTATTGTAACGACGATTCAAAAAATGGCTAAAGCGATTCAAGGGAATGCCCATTTATTAGAACAGTATAAAACGAATAAAGTTGTATTTATTATTGATGAGTGTCATCGCAGTCAATTTGGTGACATGCATCGTCTAGTTAAACAACATTTCAAAAATGCCCAATACTTTGGATTCACTGGTACGCCACGTTTTCCAGAAAATAGTAGTCAAGATGGTAGAACAACTGCAGATATTTTCGGTAGATGCTTACATACGTATTTAATTAGAGATGCCATTCATGATGGTAATGTACTTGGTTTCTCAGTTGACTATATTAATACTTTTAAAAATAAAGCTTTAAAAGCAGAAGATAACAGCATGGTTGAAGCAATTGATACGGAAGAAGTATGGTTAGCGGATAAACGTGTGGAATTAGTAACACGACATATCATCAATAATCATGATAAATATACACGTAATCGTCAATATTCAAGTATATTTACAGTCCAAAGTATTCACGCGCTTATTAAATATTATGAGACATTTAAGCGACTTAACAAAAAGTTGGAACAACCGTTAACGATAGCTGGTATATTTACGTTTAAACCTAATGAAGATGATCGTGATGGTGAAGTGCCATATCATTCACGTGAAAAATTAGAGATAATGATTAGTGATTATAATAAAAAGTTCGAGACGAATTTTTCAACAGACACAACTAATGAGTATTTTAATCATATTTCAAAAAACGTTAAAAAGGGCGTTAAAGATAGTAAAATTGATATCTTAATCGTTGTTAATATGTTCTTAACTGGTTTTGATAGTAAAGTACTGAACACTTTATATGTTGATAAGAATTTAATGTATCATGATTTAATTCAAGCGTATTCACGTACAAATAGGGTTGAAAAAGAATCAAAGCCATTTGGTAAAATTGTAAACTATCGTGACTTGAAAAAAGAGACAGACGATGCACTGAGAGTATTCTCACAAACAAATGATACGGATACAATTTTAATGCGCAGTTATGAAGAGTATAAAAAAGAATTTATGGACGCTTATCGTGAGCTTAAAATGATTGTGCCGACACCACACATGGTTGATGACATTCAAGATGAAGAAGAGCTAAAGCGCTTTGTTGAAGCTTATCGTTTATTAGCTAAAATAATATTACGTTTAAAAGCATTTGACGAGTTTGAGTTTACAATTGATGAAATTGGAATGGATGAACAAGAGAATGAAGACTATAAAAGTAAATATTTAGCTGTGTACGATCAAGTAAAAAGAGCGACGGCTGAGAAAAATAAAGTATCCATTTTAAATGATATTGATTTCGAAATAGAAATGATGCGTAATGATACGATTAATGTGAATTATATTATGAATATATTGAGACAAATTGATCTTGAAGACAAAGCGGAACAACGTCGTAACCAAGAACAAATTAGACGCATTTTAGATCATGCAGATGATCCGACATTGAGGTTAAAACGAGATCTAATTAGAGAATTCATCGACAATGTTGTACCTTCTTTAAATAAGGATGATGATATCGATCAAGAATATGTTAATTTCGAAAGCATTAAAAAAGAAGCGGAGTTCAAAGGATTTGCTGGAGAGAGATCTATCGATGAACAAGCCCTAAAAACAATTTCAAATGACTACCAGTATAGTGGTGTTGTAAACCCACATCACCTTAAAAAAATGATTGGTGATTTGCCATTGAAAGAAAAACGTAAAGCAAGAAAAGCCATTGAATCTTTCGTGGCAGAAACAACTGAAAAATACGGTGTGTAATGATTCAGCCCCCTCGCTAGATTAGTGTAGGGGGCATTATTATTTTCTATCTTTTGTTAGTTACCATGTGTTTGGCAACCATCATTTGGTTTCAATACAATTTTATAATCGTATGTGTATAGAAATAATGTCTATAGGCATTTAAAATAGTTTATAATATTAACAGGATAAGTATTAAATGTATGTTGAAGGAGGTGCGTAGCTATGGATAATAGAAATATGATTAATCGTGTTTTTAGTCAAAAGATATTACATCAAATTGCAATCAAAAATAAAAGTGATGTTGTTGATGAGGCATATGATTTTTATATACAGGGACCTAAAAATATCAATGTAATACAGAAGATGAAATCTTTATATAACTATCTTAAAAAGTCTTATCGTAACGAATATTTTTACAAAAACACAATACTTAATAAACTCCTTCTAGGACGACATTCTATTAATACAACTACTGCACTTTCTGAGATGCCCATAGGGAAAAGTATTGCTGATTTTATATTGTTAAACGGCAAAGGCGTTGTCTATGAGATTAAAACAGAATTAGATAAGCTGGATAGATTAGATAATCAAATTAATGATTATTATGAAGTGTTTAATTATGTCGTAGTTATTACAAATGACAAACATCTGAATAAAGTTATGGCTAGATACAAAGATACAACAGTTGGAATTTTAGTGTTAACAACTAGAAATACACTGAGTGAAGTTCAAAAACCTAAAGAAAACAATAGTCTCTTAAACACAAAAGCGATGTACAACTTTTTACGAAAAGAAGAAAGAAAAAGAGTTATTGCACAAAATCATATGGATGTGCCAACTTATAATGATTTCACAGAGTATGATGTGTTATTTGACGTGTTTAAAGAAATACCAATGACGAAACTGCATAACAATATGATTTCTGAGTTGAAAAAAAGAGGAAACATGAAAGAATACAAAGATGAATTTTTAGCAGCGCCGGCTGAAATTAAGTTCTTGTTATATTTCGCAAAAATGACAAAGAAAGATAAAAATAAACTATATCATTTTCTTAAGGAGGATTAATATGTATTATCCTTATTTGCGTGGGAAACAAAATGAACTATTTGCAATTAGAGAATTGTTAGAGAAAGGTTTGATTGGTGATTGTATTCAACCTATAATTGAACCAATTAAATATACAACCACATTTAAAAATACTTTGCAATACTGTGGTGAAAAAGCATTCTCTATAAATTTAGTAGTAAATTCAAAGTTAACTGAAGAAGAGATTAGTAACGAAACTGTTGCACATTTAACTGAAATAATAACAAAAAACAAAAGTGTTATTCAAAAAGCTTACTTGGGTCCTTCTGATGAAGGCAATGATAGGTTGAAACAGCAATTTTCAAGTAATAGTTTAGCTATTTTAACAAGTGTAGATGATTGGGAAATGTTTGGAGATAAAAATAAACTTGAAATGGTTTTTGTACCAGATGATAGACACATTAAACGTAAATTGCGTAATATTCCAAACAAAGGCATCATTATGGATCCTTTTAATAAACTAAGTCGTAATGTTGATTATTTAGATAATGATGACGAGTTTTATAGCGACGATCACCTTTATTATAAGGAAGATGGATACGTAGCATTTTCAGACTATTCTGTTATAGGTGGAGAATATGTAGACGGTGGCTTTTCGCCATTAGCTATTGCGATACATATTGTCTATTTTGATGAGGCTAATGAGCTAAGAGTTAAGCATTTTGTCTCTGATTCTAATAATGATAGATCAAATCCAGGTAAAAAGTTTTTTGAGGCTGTAGATAAATTAGTAACATGGTCAAAAAACTTAGATATTAAAAATAGATCTTATGCGCTTGGACAATTTGAAGAATTAAATGAAAATAATAAGTATCCAGGATTAGGTTTAATTAAAAGGTTATCTATCATGCATCACCTAGAAATTATGAATAGATACTTGGAGTCTCAAAATGAAAATATGTGAAAAATGTTTTAATAATACTGAAATCGTAGAAATCATTGCAAATGATAATAGCAAATTTGACAATTGTGATATTGATAACAATCATCTTGGTGTTAAAATATTTGATACGACTAAGGACATAGATAAATTAGAACTTATTAGAGATTATTTAAGACCAGCATTAGAATTATATGATATTAGTATAAATTTACCAGATACTTTTAGCCCAAAAGAAGGTAAAAAGATTGAAATAGCATTAAAAGACGACTGGAGTATATTTAATGTTGAGGAAGCTCAAATAAGTTGTATTTTAAATGAACTTTTTAAAGATGATGAAAATTTAGATAGACGAGTGTTGGAAGATTTAGTAGGCGCTAAAATCATAAACGATAAAAAATATACAAATAAAAATCTAATTGTAGCAAATAATGACTGGGATGGATTTTGTGAGAGCTTGAAGTATAAAAATAGATTTCATAATAATATGATCAATTTAGAGAATTTAGCGTTCTTTCTCGATATCACTACTAATTACTATAGTATTGAGGAATTTAGAGAAAGATTTGAACCATTATATAGATCTAGAATAGTTAAGTTCATTACAGAGAAAAGTGAACTAATGTCACCACCAAAGGGATTTGCAACGGCAGGAAGATTGAATTCTAAATGGATAAGCGTATTATACCTTAGTACAAAAGAACAGGTCAGTATAGAAGAAGTTAAACCTAAGCATAATGACATTATTTATATAGGTAAGGTTAAGTTACAAAAAAACGTGACAAAAGAGAAATTGAAAATTGCGAATTTAACTAATTTAACTAGTAATGCAATCAAAGCTGGCGATGATGGATTTAGAAAGTATTTTGTAAATTACCAAACATTAAAAAAGATTCATAAAGGAATAACAAATCCAAGCGATGAACAAGGAATAGATTATTTGCCATTTCAATATTTAGCTGATTATATTCGAAGCCTTAAATATGACGGGATAATGTATGAGAGCATATTACAAGATGGTACTTTTAACTTTGTGTTTTTTGATCAAAGTTTATTTGAATGTGTTAATTATGAAAGAAAAAGAGTAAGTGACGTTAAATATACATTGACTAAGCTAAGTTGACACACTCAAAAATCTGAATATTCTAATAAAATATAAATAATCCCCCGCACTTCACATAGTGGCGGGGGATTTATTCTGGCGTTAAAATGCCCAAAGTATGGGGGTGACTCTTAAATCATGGCAAAGCACCTAAAACTTGATATGGTGCCGAGCCCTAACTTAGCACAATATAGTTAGTATGACAAAGTCATCTAACATAACACATCAGAAGTCGCGCAATTTATTTCAGACCATACAGTGATAAAGTTGCACAACGCATGACTTTTATTTAGCAATAACTGCTACTTCTGAAATAAGTTGCTTTGCATAGTCTGACTGCGGATGTTTGATAATATCTTCTGTGTTATTCAGTTCAACGATTTCGCCATTTTTCATAACTGCAACGCGATCACATATTTCATTGATAACACCCATGTCATGTGTGATGAATAAATAAGTGATGCCGAAGTCTAACTGTAATTGTTTTAATAACTCGATGATATCTTTTTGAATTGAAACGTCTAAAGCGGACACTGCCTCGTCGCAAACAATCACTTTAGGTTCTACAGCAAGTGCTCTCGCGATACTTACACGCTGACGTTGCCCACCAGATAATTCGTGTGGATAGCGATATAAGAAACTTTGATCTAGGCCAACCTTTTCTAACAACGATACGACAGTTTTAATAATGTCATCATTATCTTTGACTTTCCCATGAATGATTAGTGGTCGTTTAATCACATCAATGACTTTAAATCTTGGATTAATAGATGCGAATGGATCTTGAAAAATCATTTGTATCTCTTGTCGTAAAGATTTCAATTCATCATCTTTAAATAAACTTAATGGTAATTCGTTATACCAAATAAAGCCTTCTGACACTTCCTTTAGACCGACGACCGTCTTAGCTAATGTCGATTTCCCTGACCCTGACTCACCAACAATGCCTAATGTTTCGCCTTTTCTAATAGCCAAGTTAATAGCATTAACTGCTCGGTATAGGCTACCACTCGGTGATGTGTAATCCACGCTCACGCGATTGAATTTTAATAAAATATCATTGTTTAACAATCTTGGCGGACGCGTTTGATGAATATCAGGAATTGCATCTATTAAGCGTTTCGTATAGGTATGTTGTGGCGATTTAAAAATACTTTCAACCGTGCCACTTTCAACGACACTTCCATCTTTCATTACAATCACATCGTCGCAAAATTGATACACAGCGCCTAAATCGTGAGTGATAAAAATAATAGACGTTTCGGTGTACTCATAAAGGGACTTCATTAACTGCAGTAATTGATTTTGTGTACTGGCATCTAATGCCGTTGTTGGTTCATCTGCGATTAAAATTTGTGGCTTTAAAATCAATGCCATTGCTATCATGACACGTTGACGCATACCACCAGAAAGTTCATGTGGATAAGCATCAAATTGTCGAGTTGCATGTTTTATACCTACTTTTTCTAAAATGTCTATTGTCATCGACTTTGCTTCAGATTTAGATACACGTTTATGTTGAAATAGTACTTCTGTAATTTGTTTGCCGATCGTTAATCTTGGATTTAACGAAGAGAGTGGATCTTGAAAAATCATTGAAATATCCTTACCTCGAATTTGTTGTAACGCTGAAGTTGATAAATTAGTTAACGATTGCCCATTAAAAATAATTTCTCCTGTTAATGTGTGATCTGGATAATCTGGTAGTAGCCCTAAAATAGATTTAGCAGTAATACTTTTTCCTGATCCTGATTCACCAACAATACCTAGGATATGTTTTTTTCGTAATTCGAAAGAGACGTTTTTTACCGCTTGAACTGTAGTTTCATCATAATTGAATTGTACATTCAGACTGTTGACTTCTAATAAATTTGACATGATGTTGTGCCTCCCTATTCACAAATGTGTAAATTTATTCTATACTTTTGTATATCATAGTAATCTACTCAAGATTATTTTACAAGGAGTGATTATCATAATTACTTATTTAGAATCTTTTAAGTCGTTGCATCACAAGGCATTTTACAAGTTTGTATTATCGGTATTAAGCTTGCCAATATTTTTATATGCAGTGATAAAGTTTTTCTTTTCTGCTAAGAGAAAAAATTTTTACGCTAATAATTCTGAAATTTCAGAATTTGAACAGGCGTTACATCAAAAATATAAATATTTATCGCAGCAAAAGTCATCCACACAAATACATAAAGAAGCATTAAAAATATTCAAGGCACAAAGTTCTAATACGAGTTCAAAGAATATTGAACAAGCACATTTTTCAACATACTTTGAAAATGTATTATTTCATAAGTTCATCATGATCAAAGTGATATTGGCCTTGCCGATGTTCATCTTATTGACTTTTTATTTACAGCCATTAGTTAGATATATTTTTGAACGAATTGTCATGGCTGTGATTGTCATCATTGGTGTTATTGTCAGTGTGTTTACCATTCTGTATTTTTCACCGCTTGATGCGGCTTATAGCATACTGGGACAAAATGCAACAAAGGCACAGATACATCAATTCAATGTATTACATCATCTTAACGAACCTTATTTTATTCAATTGTGGGATACCATCAAGGGTGTTTTTACCTTTGACTTAGGTACGACTTACAAAGGGAATGAGGTTGTGACTAAAGCAGTTGGCGAAAGAATTCCAATTACAATAATTGTCGCAGTATTAGCGCTAATGGTGGCATTAATTATTGCAATACCAATTGGTATTATCAGTGCGATGAAGCGAAATAGTTGGCTTGATATCACGTTAATGATAATTGCATTAATTGGTTTATCTATTCCAAGTTTCTGGCAAGGGCTATTATTCATTTTAGCGTTCTCATTGAAATTGGATATTTTGCCACCATCTTATATGCCAGAACATCCAATATCGTTGATTTTACCTGTACTTGTCATTGGAACAAGTATTGCTGCTTCTATCACGCGTATGACAAGGTCTTCTGTACTTGAAGTAATGCGCAGCGATTATGTTTTAACTGCTTATGCAAAAGGATTATCGACGACACAAGTTGTTATTAAACATATTTTGAAAAATGCCATTATTCCAATTGTAACGCTAGTTGGTCTTCTAGTGGCAGAGTTACTAGGCGGTTCAGCAGTGACGGAACAAGTATTTAACATTAATGGTATCGGGCGTTATATCGTCCAAAAACAACTAATACCTGATATTCCAGCAGTCATGGGTGGGGTCGTATATATATCAATTGTAATATCTTTAGCAAACTTAATTATTGATATATTTTATGCTTTAATCGATCCAAAATTACGTAGTGAAATTAACGAAAGGAAGTGAGGCATATGGTAAAACTTACAACAAAGATAGCTTCCTTAAAACTATTCGCAAGTTATGCTATAGCAACTTATATTTTAGTTATATTAACGAGTGCATTAAATCTTTTTAAAGGTTATGTGGCCGATACGTTCTATATTGCTGAAACATTGCTAATCGTTTTAACCATCATTTTAATTATCATTTTAACAACGGAACAAACATGGAAGCATCATGACCTATGGCGACGTATCGTCGAAGTGTTGTTATTGTTGATGGCATTAACAGGCAACGTATTTACATTATTAATGTTTGTAAGTATTAGACGTTACCAACGTACATCGCAAATACATAGTTATAACGGGTGGGAATCGTTTATACGAAAAACTACTAGACATCGTATTGCGATTATCGGGTTACTTATTTTAGTCTACATGCTGACATTATCAATTGTGTCACAATTTACATTTGATACGACATTGGCTACTAAAAATCAGTTCAATGCACTGTTACATGGACCGAGTCTAGCCTATCCGTTTGGTACTGATGATTTCGGTAGAGACTTATTTACACGCGTAGTTGTAGGAACGAAGCTGACATTTTCAATTTCAATTATTTCAGTAGTTATTGCAGTTATTTTTGGTGTGTTACTAGGCACTATCGCAGGTTATTTTAATCATATTGATAATTTAATAATGCGAATTTTAGATGTAGTGTTTGCAATTCCATCATTATTGTTAGCGGTGGCAATTATTGCATCATTTGGAGCAAGTATTCCAAATTTAATTATTGCTTTAAGTATCGGTAATATACCATCATTTGCACGGACAATGCGTGCCAGTGTTTTAGAAATTAAACGCATGGAATATGTAGATGCAGCACGTATCACTGGTGAAAACACTTGGAATATCATATGGCGTTATATTTTACCGAATGCGATTGCGCCTATGATTGTACGTTTTTCATTAAATATAGGTGTGGTTGTATTAACAACAAGTAGTTTAAGTTTCCTAGGACTTGGTGTTGCACCTGATGTAGCTGAATGGGGCAACATTTTACGTACCGGTAGTAACTACTTGGAAACGCACAGTAATTTAGCTATTGTACCTGGTGTTTGTATTATGTTCGTCGTTTTAGCATTTAATTTTATAGGTGATGCAGTGCGTGATGCACTAGATCCAAGAATTCATTAAAAAGGTAGGGATAGATGTGAAGAAAATCATTAGTATCGCAATTATAGTTTTAGCGTTGGTATTAAGTGGTTGTGGTGTCCCTACGAAATCAGAAGTGGCTCAAAAGTCATCGAAAGTTGAAGTGAAAGGCGAGCGACCAACGATACATTTCCTAGGACAAGCAAGTTATGAAAATGATATGAATATCGTTAAAGATCAATTGGAAAATGCAGGATTTAACGTGAAGATGAATATCCAACCAGATTATGGTAGCTATCGTACACAACGTCAAGCCGGCAATTATGATATCCAAATTGATGACTGGATGACAGTATTTGGTGACCCGAACTATGCTATGACGGCATTATTTAGTTCTACAGGATCAAATAGTTTATTGAAAGATAAACATGTAGACCAGTTGTTAAATAAAGCTTCTACTCAAAATGAAGCAGATGTTAAACAAACATATAAGCAAATTGAAGATGAAGTTGTATTTGATAAAGGGTATATGGCGCCTTTATATGGATCAAAAAAGAATTTAGTATATGACAATAAAGTGTTAGATAAAAATAGTGTTGGATTGCCAAATTCACGTGCATTAATATGGCAACAATTTGATTACAACAATAGTAGAGAACGAGATACGCGGCCACTTGTGATGACACAACAAGATGGTGAAATTCCTACATTGGATCCAATACGTTCAATTGCGCCGTCAGTATATTCAATTAATATGAATATGTACACAAGGTTATTATTATTAGATGAAAATGATCATTTAACAACGAAAGGTTCGTTAAGTCATGATTATGCTGTGAATAAGGACAATAAAGCATTTTATTTCTTGTTAAGAGATGATGATTATTTTGCGAAAGTGGTCAATGGACAAGCACGTAATACTGGAGAGCGTGTATCGGCTGAAGATGTTAAGTTTTCTTTAGATAGAGCACGTGATAAAAAGTCTGTGCCTAACAATAATACTTACAATATGCACAAACATATAAATGACATCAAGATATTAAAAGATGAGGACATCGATCAGTTGCGTAAAGAGAAAGACAAGGACGATAAATCAATCTATGATAAGTTGATTAAAGCTTATAACGTCAAATCGTTAACGACAGATGGTCAAAAAGTAAATAATAAAGACGGTATTTATCAAATTGTTAAAATTACGACAGATCAATCGATGCCTCGAGAGGTAAATTACTTAACACACTCTTCGGCAGGCATTTTATCTAAAAAATTTGTTAATCAAGTAAATCAAGAATATCCAAAAGGATATGGGGATAGCAGTACAATTCCTGCAAATTCAGATGGGAAAAATGCGCTGTATGCAAGTGGCGCATACATTATGACACAGAAAAATGCATATCAAGCAACGTTTCAACGTAATCCAGGATTCAACGAAACAGAAAAAGGTAGTTATGGACCAGCTAAAATTAAAAATATTACATTGAAGTTTAATGGTGACCCGAATAATGCATTGTCAGAACTTAGAAATCATTCAATTGATATGTTGGCAGATGTGAATCAAAAACATTTTGATTTAATTAAGTCGGATAAAAATTTAAGCATTATTCGCAAAAATGGACGCAAGTCAGTCTTTTTAATGCTAAATATTAAAAAAGGTATATTTAAGACGCATCCAAACTTGAGACAAGCAGTAGTTAATGCGATAGATCAGGATCAATTTATTAAGTTTTATCGTGGCGATAAATTTAAAATTGCATCACCGATTACACCACTTGTCGATACTGGTAACGAGCAACGTCAAGATTTAGAAAAAGTAGAAAAAGCCATTAATCAATAATGTTTTAAATATTTAACAGAAAGTAGGAGGATATAGTATGGTCATTAACTTAAATGACAAACAGACAAAAACATCTAAAGAAGGGTTAATTTCCGTATCACATCCTCTTGCGGCTAAAATTGGTAAGGATGTATTAGATCAAGGTGGCAACGCCATGGATGCAGTGATTGCAATTCAACTGGCATTGAATGTGGTAGAACCATTTGCATCAGGTATTGGTGGTGGCGGGTATTTGCTATATTATGAGCAAAGTACTGGCAGTATAACTGCGTTTGATGCGCGTGAGACAGCCCCTGCACATGTAGATAAACAATTTTATCTAGATGATTCAGGCGAATATAAATCATTTTTTGATATGACTACACATGGTAAAACTGTCGCTGTGCCAGCAATTCCAAAGCTGTTTGATTATATTCACAAGCGTTATGCTAAGTTGTCATTGGAAGATTTAATTAATCCTGCAATTGAACTAGCTATTGAAGGTCATGCAGCCAATTGGGCTACTGAAAAATATTCGCGCCAGCAACACGCACGATTGACAAAGTATTATGAAACGGCACAAGTATTTACGCATGAAAATCAATATTGGCGTGAAGGTGATTGGATTGTACAACCCGAATTAGGTAAGACATTTCAAATATTAAGAGAACAAGGGTTTAATGCATTTTATAAAGGTGACATTGCGAAACAATTAGTCAATGTTGTCAAAGCATGTGGTGGGACAATCACTTTAGAGGATCTAGCCAAATATGACATTCAGATTAAAGCGCCAATCAGTGCAACATTTAAAGACTATGACATTTATTCAATGGGACCATCTAGTTCTGGCGGTATCACGGTAATTCAAATATTGAAGTTATTAGAACATGTCGATTTACCATCTATGGGTCCAAGATCTGTCGATTACTTGCATCATTTGATACAAGCGATGCATTTAGCATATAGTGATCGCGCGCAATACTTGGCGGATGATAATTTTCATGAGGTGCCTGTACAGTCATTAATTGATGACGATTATTTAAAAGCACGCAGTACGCTCATTGATAGCAATAAAGCAAATATTGATATAGAGCATGGTGTTGTGTCTGATTGCATTAGTCATACAGATGTTGAAGAAAATCATACCGAAACAACTCATTTTTGTGTGATTGATAAGGAAGGTAATATTGCTTCATTTACGACATCAATCGGTATGATTTACGGATCGGGTATTACGATTCCAGGGTACGGCGTGTTATTGAATACCACAATGGATGGTTTTGATGTAGTAGATGGTGGTATTAACGAAATTGCACCATATAAACGACCACTAAGTAACATGGCTCCAACGATTGTGATGCATCACGGGAAGCCGATATTAACAGTAGGTGCACCTGGTGCCATAAGTATCATTGCTAGTGTTGCGCAAACATTAATCAATGTATTAGTGTTTGGCATGGATATTCAGCAGGCTATAGATGAACCTAGAATTTATAGTAGCCATCCTAATCGCATTGAATGGGAGCCTCAATTTTCACAATCTACAATATTAGCATTGATTGCACGTGGACATGCAATGGAACATAAACCAGATGCCTATATTGGAGATGTACATGGGTTACAGGTTGACTTGAATACACGTGACGCGTCGGGAGGTGCTGATGATACGAGGGAAGGCACAGTGATAGGTGGCGATGTATTATCAATTAGAAAACAACCATTACCTAGTCCGAAAATATACGATAATGACACCCATCGAGTATATTTCAATGATATGCAGTTGCCATTATATGCTGAACAAGTGCGGTGGATGCATGACAAATATTGGGTTGATGAAAGTGTTATTAGAATCATTTTCCCTGAAGTTAGTGTGCATATTGAAGATTTAAGAAGTTATGAAATCGCCGGAAAAAATTATATAGATATTGCCTGGTTGGCACGGAAGAAAGGTTATCAAGTTACCTTAAAGGATGACAGTTTATACTTAACTGATGAAACATATCATTCAGTGAAAGCAAACACAAATGCATACTATAGATATGATCGAGATAGTATCACAAGATAATTTATGTATTTGATATATAGTTTGAAGTGGATTTTGATTCTTGTTGAACGAAAGGGTTCGATTTCAAACTTTAGAGTGATGCTTGAGTGTAGTAATGTTGAAGTTGTTATAAGAAACGCTAGTCGCCTTTGTAAAATATAAAACGCCCCACAAATTCGTTTTTGATGTACACCACAATAGTTAGTCTAAAATCTAACTTGATGTGATTCGGTACAATTAAATGAATGATGTGAGGCGTTTTTATAATGTGTGATTTTAATAAATGATTTGGTTATTTCTATAATTACATCATAAGTATTAATGTTCACTTAATTTATTATAAGTAATGCTTTCTTTGTATATAATTTGGTCTTTTCCAGGACTTGAAAAATAAAAATAAAGTTTCTGATCTTGATGATTATTGCCTTTTAAATCACTCATTCCCTTTAATTCCACCTTTGTTGATGCATTTCTGGGAATATTATATCTACGTTTTAATTGTTTAACGTTTGGATTATCATTCGACAACTTACCAGATAAATTATAATAATCAGTGGTAGGATCATGTGTGACTTTCAAATCATTGCTATTTAAAATGCTTGTTAAATCACCACTTTGAATCAAAAATTGATTGTTTTCGATTTTTTGTTTCAGCGCGGGATCTTTTACGTCTTTTGTGAAAACGATTTTATTATTAACTACTTTTACTGGATAACTTTTGTATGTCGAGTCAGTAGCATTTTTTCTATCGTTTGTAGTTGTGTCATATTCACCAGTTATTTTATGTGTGTTCTTATCTACCTTTAACAACATACGGTCTTCTTTTAAAAGCTCATCTGATCCAACAACTGAATAAGAGGATTCTATATACCATGTGTCTTGATCATTATTTTCATAATGGGGATTATCGTGACCATCAATTTCATAAAGCGTTTCTAAGTTTTTAATAGGATACGTACTTAGTACTTTTTTAAGACCATCTTTCAAATGAATTTGTTCCCACTTCATTGCCAAAAACATACCGCCACTGACTACAATTGAAATAATAATAATTGCTGCTAAGTTTAACCAGAAAATTTTATGTGCTTTCATACATTCCCACCGTTTCTCAAAATACTTCATTAACACTATAATAATATATTTTGAAAAATATTTACATCAGTATTAAAGTGAATATCAAATTTTAAATTTATGAAAATAATAGATATTTATAAAAAGCGGAAAAGAGATACAATAAAAAACTGCATGACGTTGAGGAGTCACACAGTGTAATTAAAAATTTAAAATGTAGTTGCTAATTTTTCAGCATTATTAATACTAGTTGCTTTAATTTCTTCAGTCTTATGAGGTTCAGCATTGTGTCCTTCAATAATGATTGTTTCATATGATGGCACACCTAAGAATGTCATAATTGTTCTTAAATAACGGTCACCCATTTCAAAATCAGCAGCAGGTCCTTCAGTATAATATCCACCACGTGATTGAATGTGTAATACTTTTTTGTCAGTTAACAAACCTTGAGGTCCTTCAGCAGAATATTTAAAAGTTTTACCTGCAATTGAAATAGCATCAATATATGCTTTAACTACAGGTGGGAAAGAAAGGTTCCACATAGGCGTTACAAATACATATTTATCTGCACTTAAAAATTCTTCTAAAATGTCACTCAATCTTGAAACTTTCATTTGTTCATCATCAGTTAACGTTTCGCCATTACTCATTTTTCCCCAACCAGTTAATACATCTTTGTCAATAACTGGAATATAAGTTTCAAATAAATCAATATGTTTCACTTCATCATCAGGATGTTGTTGTTGATATGTTTCGATAAATGCTTTACCAGCCGCCATAGAATTTGATACCAGTTCATTAAAAGGGTGTGCTGTAATATATAATACTTTTGCCATTTGAAAATTCTCCTCTGTTTCTGTTATTTTCTTGAGTATAATTATTATATTAGATATAAAATTTGATATCAATAAAAATATTCAAATTACCATCATTTTCTTCATCTATATTTGGCAGTACTACTAAAGTATGAGTGCATTTAATTATGAAATAGTTGATTTAGAATATATACTTAATACCCAAAATATATGAAGGATGGATGCCACTATGACAAAGCGACCAAAACGTATTTTGGCAACAATTATCATTTTTCTTTCACTATTATTTACGTTTATTTATATAGATGACATTCAAAAATGGTTTAACCAATATACCGATAAATTGACACAAAATCATAAAGGACAAGGACACTCAAAATGGGAAGACTTTTTTAGAGGGAGTAGGATTACTGAGACTTTTGGCAAATATCAACATTCACCATTTGATGGTAAGCATTATGGCATTGATTTTGCATTGCCAAAAGGTACACCAATTAAAGCGCCGACGAATGGTAAAGTAACACGTATCTTTAATAATGAATTAGGCGGCAAGGTATTACAGATTGCCGAAGACAATGGAGAATATCACCAGTGGTATCTACACTTAGACAAATATAATGTCAAAGTAGGTGATCGAGTTAAAGCAGGTGATATTATTGCATATTCAGGCAATACAGGTAAACAAACGACAGGCGCACATTTACATTTTCAAAGAATGAAGGGTGGCGTAGGTAATGCATATGCAGAAGATCCTAAACCGTTTATCGATCAGTTACCTGATGGGGAACGTAGCCTATATGATTTGTAGTTATAGAAGAGTGCCCGCAGTCTAAAAAATTAAGCAATCATTGTGTGAGTATGATACTTACATAATGGTTGCTTTTTTCAATGAAAATCGTAATGCTAAGTCATACTTGTTTGATTTAGATATTACTTAAAATGTAAGACAAGGTTGTTTGCATTGGCAGTGAAATATCGCACATAAAAAACATTATTGTCACACTAGAAAATAGTTGTGCACTATATCAATTTTCTGTATAAAAGTTTAATTCTGACAGTAATGTAAACGTTTACAATTTATGATTGACATTAATAATGACTGAATATATGATTTATGTAAGTATTTGTGCAAACGTTTTCACAAAGTGTATTGCACAATCAAACTGTAAACAAAGTATGGGAGGCATAACATGGCAGAACTAAAGTTAGAGCATATTAAAAAGACGTATGATAACAACAATACTGTAGTGAAAGATTTTAATCTACATATTACTGACAAAGAATTCATTGTATTTGTTGGACCATCGGGATGTGGTAAATCAACAACATTACGAATGGTTGCTGGACTAGAGTCTATCACATCTGGAGATTTTTATATTGATGGGGAACGCATGAACGATGTTGAACCAAAGAATAGAGATATTGCGATGGTATTTCAAAACTATGCATTATATCCACATATGACTGTTTTTGAAAATATGGCATTTGGGCTAAAGCTACGTAAAGTAAATAAAAAAGAGATTGAACAAAAAGTTAATGAAGCAGCTGAAATATTAGGATTAACTGAGTATCTTGGTCGTAAACCAAAAGCGTTATCTGGCGGACAGCGTCAACGTGTTGCTTTGGGCAGAGCTATTGTTAGGGATGCGAAAGTCTTTTTAATGGATGAACCATTATCGAATCTTGATGCGAAGCTTCGAGTACAAATGCGCACAGAAATATTGAAATTACATAAGCGACTTAATACTACGACAATTTATGTTACACATGATCAAACTGAAGCATTGACGATGGCTAGTCGAATTGTTGTTTTGAAAGATGGCGACATTATGCAAGTCGGCACACCTAGAGAAATATATGATGCCCCTAATTGCATATTTGTGGCGCAATTTATCGGCTCACCAGCAATGAATATGTTGAATGCTACAGTTGAAATGGACGGATTGAAGGTAGGAACACACCATTTTAAATTACATAATAAAAAATTTGAAAAGTTAAAAGCTGCTGGCTACTTAGACAAGGAAATTATTTTAGGTATTCGAGCTGAAGACATTCATGAAGAACCAATATTTATTCAAACTTCTCCAGAGACACAATTTGAATCTGAAGTAGTTGTATCCGAACTGTTAGGTTCAGAAATTATGGTACATAGCACATTCCAAGGAATGGAATTGATTTCTAAATTAGATTCAAGAACACAAGTGATGGCGAACGACAAGATTACACTAGCATTTGATATGAATAAGTGTCACTTTTTTGATGAAAAAACAGGAAATCGTATCGTCTAAGGGGGAGTATTCATGTCTAAAATTTTAAAATGTGTCACGTTAGCCGTGGTAATGTTATTAATCGTAACTGCATGTGGCCCTAATCGTTCGAAAGAAGATATTGATAAAGCATTGAATAAAGATAATTCTAAAGACAAGCCTAACCAACTTACGATGTGGGTGGATGGCGACAAGCAAATGGCGTTTTATAAAAAAATTACGGATCAATATACTAAAAAAACTGGCATCAAAGTAAAGCTTGTAAATATTGGTCAAAATGATCAACTAGAAAATATTTCGCTAGACGCTCCTGCAGGAAAAGGTCCAGATATCTTTTTCTTAGCACATGATAATACTGGAAGTGCCTATCTACAAGGCTTAGCTGCTGAAATCAAATTATCAAAAGATGAGTTGAAAGGTTTCAATAAGCAAGCACTTAAAGCGATGAATTATGACAATAAGCAACTAGCATTGCCAGCTATCGTAGAAACAACCGCACTTTTCTATAATAAAAAATTAGTGAAAAATGCACCGCAAACGTTAGAAGAAGTTGAAGCTAATGCTGCCAAGCTAACTGATAGTAAAAAGAAACAATACGGTATGTTATTTGATGCTAAAAATTTCTATTTTAATTATCCGTTTTTATTCGGCAATGATGATTATATTTTCAAGAAAAATGGCAGTGAATATGATATTCATCAGCTAGGACTAAATTCAAAACATGTCGTCAAAAATGCTGAACGATTACAAAAATGGTACGACAAAGGGTATCTTCCTAAGGCAGCAACACATGATGTCATGATTGGTCTTTTTAAAGAAGGAAAAGTAGGACAATTTGTCACTGGACCGTGGAACATTAATGAATATCAAGAAACGTTTGGTAAAGATTTAGGAGTAACAACATTACCTACAGATGGTGGCAAACCTATGAAACCATTTCTCGGTGTACGTGGTTGGTATTTATCTGAATATAGTAAACATAAGTATTGGGCTAAAGATTTAATGCTGTATATCACTAGTAAAGATACATTACAAAAATATACAGATGAAATGAGCGAAATTACTGGACGTGTTGACGTGAAATCATCTAATCCAAATTTAAAAGTGTTTGAAAAGCAAGCACGTCATGCTGAACCGATGCCTAATATTCCTGAAATGCGACAAGTTTGGGAACCGATGGGCAATGCAAGCATATTTATTTCAAATGGTAAGAATCCTAAACAAGCGTTAGATGAGGCGACGAATGATATAACGCAAAATATTAAGATTCTTCATCCATCACAAAATGATAAGAAAGGAGATTAGTTATGACGAAACGTAACCCTAAATTAGCGGCATTATTATCTGTTATACCTGGTTTGGGACAGTTTTATAATAAAAGACCCATTAAAGGGACGATATTTTTTATCTTTTTCATCAGTTTTATTTCTGTTTTTTATAGCTTTTTAAATATTGGTTTTTGGGGATTGTTCACATTAGGGACAGTACCTAAGTTAGACGATTCTCGTGTCTTACTTGCACAAGGTATTATTTCTATCTTACTCGTTGCTTTCGCAATCATGCTATATATCATTAATATTTTAGATGCATATCGTAATGCTGAACGATTTAATCGCAATGAGGAAATAAAGGATCCGAAGGCGCGTATGGTGGCAACATGGGACAAGACGTTCCCATACTTACTAATCTCACCAGGTACATTCTTATTGATATTTGTAGTTGTATTTCCATTAATATTTATGTTTGGAGTAGCATTTACAAACTACAATTTATACAACGCGCCTCCGAGACACACATTAGAATGGGTTGGTTTAGATAACTTTAAAACGTTATTCACAATTGGCGTTTGGCGCAAAACATTTTTCAGTGTTATTACTTGGACATTAGTATGGACGCTTGTTGCAACGACACTTCAAATTGCATTAGGGCTGTTTTTGGCAATTATTGTAAATCACCCTGTCGTCAAAGGTAAGAAATTTATCCGTACTGTGTTAATCCTACCTTGGGCTGTACCATCATTTGTGACAATTTTAATATTTGTAGCGTTATTTAATGATGAATTTGGTGCGATAAATAATGATATTTTGCAACCTTTATTAGGTGTAGCACCAGCATGGTTAAGTGATCCGTTTTGGGCAAAAGTGGCATTAATCGGCATTCAAGTATGGCTTGGATTCCCATTTGTCTTTGCACTGTTCACTGGAGTACTGCAAAGTATTTCATCAGATTGGTACGAAGCAGCAGATATGGATGGTGCGTCTAGTTGGCAAAAGTTTAGAAACATCACATTCCCGCATGTCATTTACGCCACAGCGCCATTGTTAATTATGCAATATGCAGGTAATTTCAATAATTTTAATCTTATTTATCTATTTAATAAAGGCGGTCCACCAGTGTCAGGGCAGAATGCTGGTAGTACAGATATCTTGATATCTTGGGTGTATAATCTGACATTTGAGTTTAACAACTTCAACATGGGTGCAGTTGTGTCATTAATTATTGGATTTATTGTTGCTATTGTCGCATTTATTCAATTCAGACGTACAAGTACATTTAAAGATGAGGGAGGTTTATAAGATGACAAAGAAGAAAAACATATTAAAAGCAATCGGTATTTACAGTTTTATAGCGATGATGTTTGTCATCATTTTATATCCACTACTGTGGACATTTGGCATTTCCCTTAATCCAGGTACGAACTTGTATGGTGCCAAAATGATACCAGACAATGCAACATTTAAAAATTATGCATTCTTACTATTCGATGACAGTAGTCAATACCTGACTTGGTATAAAAATACGCTTATCGTAGCATCTGCAAATGCACTGTTTAGTGTGATATTTGTCACGTTAACAGCATATGCTTTTTCTAGATATCGCTTTGTTGGTCGTAAATACGGGCTGATTACATTTTTGATTTTACAAATGTTCCCTGTATTAATGGCAATGGTCGCAATCTATATTTTGCTAAATACAATTGGTTTATTAGATTCTTTATTTGGACTAACACTGGTATATATTGGTGGATCAATACCGATGAATGCCTTTTTAGTGAAAGGTTACTTCGATACGATTCCAAAAGAACTTGATGAATCTGCCAAAATTGATGGTGCAGGGCATATGCGTATTTTCTTACAAATTATGCTTCCATTAGCTAAGCCGATTTTAGCAGTTGTTGCTTTGTTCAATTTTATGGGACCATTTATGGACTTTATATTACCTAAAATACTATTAAGAAGTCCTGAAAAATTCACATTAGCAGTTGGATTGTTCAACTTTATTAATGATAAGTATGCAAATAATTTCACAGTGTTTGCAGCAGGGGCAATTATGATTGCAGTACCTATAGCAATCGTATTCTTGTTCTTGCAACGCTATTTAGTATCAGGTTTAACAACAGGTGCGACAAAAGGTTAGTTTGAAATTAGGAGTGGGGCAGAATTGATAAAGAACCACTAATGACGATAAAGATTAAAAGGAGGACGTTATGATGACGATTAAAGTTGGAATCATTGGGTGTGGTGGTATTGCGAATGGCAAGCACATGCCAAGTTTACAAAAAGTTGAAAATGTTGAAATGATCGCATTTTGTGACGTAGACATTTCGAAAGCAGCGAGTGCGGCAGAAGCATACGGAACTGACAATGCAAAGGTTTATGATGATTACAAAGCATTGTTAAAAGATGACACGATTGATGTTATCCATGTTTGTACGCCAAATGACTCGCATTGTGAAATTACTGTAGCAGGGTTGCATGCCGGTAAGCATGTGATGTGTGAAAAACCAATGGCTAAAACGACAGCAGAAGCTCAAAAAATGATAGATACAGCTAAATCAACAGGTAAAAAATTAACAATAGGTTATCAAAATCGCTTCAGACCAGATAGTCAATTTTTACATCAAGCAGCGCAACGTGGCGACTTAGGAGACATTTACTTCGGAAAGGCACATGCCATTCGTCGTCGTGCAGTACCGACATGGGGTGTCTTTCTAGACGAAGAAGCTCAAGGTGGAGGACCATTAATCGATATCGGTACACACGCTTTAGATTTAACGTTATGGATGATGGATAATTATGAGCCAGAATCAGTGATGGGTTCAACATTCCATAAATTAAATAAACAGCATCATGCGGCAAACGCTTGGGGTTCATGGAATCCAGATGAATTTACAGTTGAAGATTCTGCGTTTGGATTTATTAAAATGAAGAATGGAGCGACGATCATTTTAGAATCCGCTTGGGCGATTAATTCTTTAGAAGTGGATGAGGCAAAATGTTCATTATCAGGAACTAAAGCAGGTGCTGATATGAAAGATGGTCTACGTATTCATGGTGAAGACATGGGTACACTTTATACCAAACACGTTGAATTGGAAAACAAAGGCGTCGACTTTTATGAAGGTAATGAAGTGGATGAAGCTGAAGAAGAAGCAAAAGCTTGGATTGATGCAGTTGTAAATGATACTGAACCAGTTGTGAAACCGGAACAAGCAATGGTAGTTACAAAAATTCTTGAAGCGATTTATCAGTCTGCAAAATCAGGCAAAGCAATTTACTTTGAATAACATCATACGGTAAGGAGGCACATCATGACAAAATTAAAAGTTGGTGTGATAGGTGTTGGTGGTATTGCACAAGACCGTCATATTCCAGCATTGCTGAAACTCAAAGACACAGTCTCATTAGTTGCAGTACAAGATATTAATACAGTGCAGATGATTGATGTTGCGAAGCGCTTTAATATACCTCATGCAGTTGAGACACCTAGCGAGCTGTTTAAACTTGTTGATGCGGTGGTCATTTGTACACCCAATAAATTCCATGCTGATCTTTCTATAGAAGCATTGAACCATGGTGTCCATGTCTTATGCGAAAAGCCAATGGCAATGACGACGGAAGAGTGTGATCGCATGATTGAAGCGGCTAATAAAAATCACAAATTATTAACTGTCGCTTATCATTATCGTCACACAGATGTCGCTATGACTGCTAAAAAAGCAATTGAAGCAGGTGTGGTTGGTAAACCATTAGTAGCACGTGTACAAGCGATGCGTAGGCGTAAAGTACCTGGGTGGGGCGTTTTTACCAATAAAGCGTTGCAAGGTGGCGGTAGTTTAATCGATTATGGTTGCCACTTGTTAGACTTATCTTTGTGGCTATTAGGTAAAGATATGGTGCCGCATGAAGTGCTAGGAAAAACATATAATCAATTGAGCAAACAACCGAATCAAATTAATGATTGGGGAACATTTGATCACACTAAATTTGATGTCGATGATCATGTTACTAGTTATATGACATTTGCCAATCGAGCAAGCATGCAGTTTGAATGTTCGTGGTCTGCAAATATAAAGGAAGATAAGGTACACGTTAGTTTATCAGGAGAAGATGGCGGTATCAATTTATTTCCATTTGAAATATATGAGCCCCGCTTTGGAACTATTTTTGAAAGCAAAGCTAATGTTGAGCATAACGAAGACATTGCTGGTGAGAGACAGGCGCGTAACTTTGTCAATGCGTGTTTAGGTATAGAAGAGATTGTGGTGAAACCGGAAGAAGCACGCAATGTAAATGCCCTTATAGAAGCGATTTATCGTAGCGATCTTGATAACAAGAGCATACAACTTTAATGATTATTATATATAATACAAAATTCTCAATATAAAAAGAAGGAGTGCTTTTCAATGAAAATAGGTGTATTTTCAGTATTATTTTACGATAAAAATTTTGAAGATATGTTAGATTATGTCGCAGAATCTGGATTGGATATGATTGAAGTTGGAACAGGTGGTAACCCAGGAGATAAATTTTGTAAGTTAGATGAGTTGTTAGAAAATGAAGACAAGCGACAAGCATTTATGAAGTCAATCACAGACAGAGGCTTACAAATAAGTGGTTTCAGTTGTCATAACAATCCAATTTCTCCAGATCCGATAGAAGCGAAAGAAGCCGATGAAACGTTACGTAAAACAATCCGTTTAGCAAATCTATTAGACGTGCCAGTTGTTAATACATTTTCTGGCATTGCAGGGTCAGATGATACCGCTAAAAAGCCTAATTGGCCTGTTACACCTTGGCCAACAGCCTACTCTGAAATTTATGATTATCAGTGGAATGAAAAGTTGATACCATATTGGCAAGATTTAGCTGAGTTTGCAAAAGAGCAAGAAGTAAAAATTGCCATAGAGTTACATGCAGGATTTTTAGTTCATACACCATATACGATGTTAAAGTTACGTGAGGCTACAAATGAATATATCGGTGCTAACTTAGATCCTAGTCATTTATGGTGGCAAGGTATTGATCCAATTGCTGCGATTCGCATATTAGGCCAAGCAAATGCAATTCATCACTTCCATGCTAAAGATACGTATATTAATCAAGAAAATGTAAATATGTATGGTCTAACTGATATGCAACCATATGGTAACGTTGCGACAAGAGCATGGACATTCCGTACAGTTGGTTATGGACATAGTCCATATGTATGGGCAGATATCATAAGTCAACTTATTATTAATGGATATGATTATGTATTAAGTATTGAACATGAAGATCCTATTATGTCAGTAGAAGAAGGTTTCCAAAAAGCTTGTCAAACTTTGAAATCTGTTAATATTTACGACAAGCCAGCAGACATGTGGTGGGCATAATACGAACTCGAGGTTAGTCTGAAGTTTGTCTGAAGTAAGACTGGTGGCAGTGTTGAATGAATGCATATGTCGCCAAGCCATTGCCAAAAATTTCACACCTTAAATCATGTCATTGTTTGTAAAGAAGGTGTACTTTATATAAGTGTTTAGCGATGGTCATACCCATTCACAGTAACAATCCTCACCATTGAAAAGAGTATATAACCTTTTCGATAGTGAGGTATATGATAATAAAAAAAGCCTGTTGTCACAATGGTCATAGACACGACATACTTTAAAGGCTTCTGAATATAATATTTCAGAACGCACTTTAAAGATGGACGTCGATGTCGACTAATGTGATGACAGGCTTTCATCTTTTTAAATATTCATTAATTTCTCTTCTTGTTTAATACGTACATATAAGAAATACGCATACGGTACTAATAAAATAGTTGTATATGTTGCGTGTGTTAATAATAATACACCGATTAATTCAGGAATGATGTTTAAGAAGTAATTTGGGTGTTTTGTAATTTTATATAATCCAGATTTAATAATAGGATGGTTAGGTAAAATGAATAATTTTAATGTCCAAATACCACCTAAAGTTTTAATAACCATAAATAACATGATATAAGCAAAGATTAATATAACTAAGCCAATACCATTTGCAAAGCTAAATGTATCTTTATTAATAAATGCCTCTACACCAGCCAATACATAAATTAAAACGTGTGTTATTGCTAAAAACTTCGAATTTTTAACGCCATATTCAACTGCACCGTCTGCTTTTAATTGTTTTGAGTGATTAATAGATATCTTTAAGCTGACAAGTCTGATACAGAAAAAGATAAGTAATATAGATAGAATCATGATGTCCTCCGTCATTATGTCATATGTATAAGCGTTGATTTTGACAACATAAAGTATTTTATAGATAAAACTTGTCAAATACTATTAACTATTTATTAATTTTAGTACATAAATATGTTTCTAAGTATGTGTTTATGTTCAGTATTTTGGATAATTTAATAATTTTAAGGATATTAAGCGCTTACACCGACGTGATATATTTGGCTTAACGAAAATGATTGAGGTGACAGAGATGAACTTTTTTGATATCCATAAGATTCCGAACAAAGGCATTCCATTATCGGTACAACGTAAATTATGGCTTAGAAACTTCATGCAAGCTTTCTTTGTAGTGTTCTTTGTTTATATGGCTATGTATTTAATTCGAAACAACTTTAAGGCGGCCCAACCGTTTTTAAAAGAGGAAATTGGATTATCTACATTAGAACTTGGTTATATCGGATTAGCATTTAGTATCACGTACGGTTTAGGGAAAACATTACTTGGATATTTTGTCGATGGACGTAACACAAAACGTATTATCTCGTTCTTACTTATCTTATCTGCGATTACAGTTTTAATTATGGGATTTGTTTTAAGTTACTTTGGTTCTGTAATGGGATTATTAATTGTACTTTGGGGACTTAACGGGGTGTTCCAATCAGTTGGTGGACCTGCAAGTTATTCAACGATTTCAAGATGGGCGCCAAGAACGAAACGTGGCCGATACTTAGGATTTTGGAATACATCACATAATATCGGTGGTGCCATTGCAGGTGGTGTTGCACTTTGGGGTGCTAATGTATTCTTCCATGGAAATGTTATAGGGATGTTCATTTTCCCATCGGTGATTGCATTACTTATTGGTATCGCAACATTATTTATCGGAAAAGATGATCCAGAAGAATTAGGATGGAATCGTGCTGAAGAAATTTGGGAAGAGCCGGTCGATAAAGAAAATATTGATTCTCAAGGTATGACGAAATGGGAGATCTTTAAAAAATATATCCTGGGAAATCCTGTTATATGGATTCTATGTGTTTCAAACGTCTTTGTATACATTGTACGAATCGGTATTGATAACTGGGCACCGTTATATGTGTCAGAGCATTTACACTTTAGTAAAGGCGATGCAGTTAATACGATATTCTACTTTGAAATTGGTGCATTAGTTGCAAGTTTATTATGGGGCTACGTATCAGACTTATTAAAAGGTCGTCGTGCAATTGTAGCTATTGGCTGTATGTTTATGATTACATTTGTTGTCTTATTCTACACAAATGCTACAAGTGTCATGATGGTTAACATTTCATTGTTTGCATTAGGTGCGTTAATCTTTGGTCCGCAATTATTAATTGGTGTATCATTGACTGGTTTTGTTCCTAAAAATGCCATCAGTGTAGCAAACGGAATGACAGGTTCATTCGCGTATCTATTCGGTGACTCAATGGCGAAAGTTGGTTTGGCGGCTATTGCTGATCCAACACGTAACGGTTTAAACATCTTTGGATATACATTAAGTGGATGGACAGATGTTTTCATCGTCTTCTATGTTGCATTATTCCTAGGCATGATTCTATTAGGAATCGTTGCTTTCTATGAAGAAAAGAAAATTAGAAGTTTAAAAATTTAATATAAATCGGATTAAAAGTATCGCCAATCTATTGCAATATAGTTGGCAATCCTGCCCCGACGGCATGTGCGTGAAGAGATGAAAGATACTGCTTCTACCCTTGCAAATATATCATCTCTATGTCTCGGGGCAGATCATAATTCCCTGTTATGAAGTATCCTTATTTGCCCGACTTAGGGTGACTCAATGAATTTACTCCTTACAATAAAGACATATAGCGGTGTCAATATTGTAGGGAGTATTGTTTTATATTTAAACTCTCTAAAAAGCGGACTGAAAGAAAAGTGAAAACTTCTCTATCAGTCCGCTTTTTCATAGAACAAAATGTAGGCGCCATAATCATTAGTTATGTGCTAATCTATTTAGCTTGCTTACAATAATCACTTGGCGACATTTGTAAATATTTTTTAAAATGATAGCTAAACATTTTATACTCTGAAAAGCCTACTTTGTCTGCAATTTCATAGTGTTTGTAATGTCGATCTAACAATTGCAGAGATTGTAAAATACGATAGCGATTTAAATAATCGACAATTGTAATACCAACATGATCTTTAAATGTTCGCATCGCATACGATTCACTAACATCGATATGTTGAATTAAATCTGAAACAGTCACTTTCGTTTGATAAGATTGCTTAATTTGATCAACAATCTGATTTACATAATAATCATCGTATTCTACTTTTAATAGTGGTTGGAAGGCATCATGACAAGATGCTAAGCTACGGCCGTTCTGTGATTGTTGCTCTAATAAGGTACGGACAAGTCTTCCTAAAATAACTTCTAATTGTGCATGGTCTACTGGTTTTAATAAATAATCAAGAACATGATGTTGAATGCCGGCTTTCATATATTCAAAGTCATCGTAACTCGATAATATGATGACATTACAATCTAGATGCGCAATATCATTGAGTAAATCGACGCCATTTTTACGTGGCATACGAATATCAGTAATTACTAATTCTGGCTGATGTTGTTGAATTAGTGATAATGCTTCAACACCATCTTTAGCAGTGTATATTGTATTGAAATGATAGTCTCCCCAAGGAATGATTTGCTTTAAACCTTCTCGAATAATTCGTTCATCATCACAAATAACTACCTTAAACATCTACATTCCCCCTTGAAAGTGGTATTTTATAACAAATTAACGTACCTTGATTACGCTTTGAAAAAATATGAAGTCGTGCATGTGAACCATATTGAATCATTGCTTTATTGTGTAAATGATTTAATCCCAAATGCTTAGTATCAAATACATCATTATTAAGAGATTGGCGTACATATTGCAGGCGAGATGACGACATCCCGATACCATTGTCGCAAACTAAAACATGTAAATTCTGACGTGCCAATGTCAGGCGTATAGTAATGTCCAATGACTCAGTATCTCTACCATGTTTAATAGCATTTTCTATGAGTGGCTGAAGCATCATTTTACCAATTGTCTGGTGACGCGCTTCTTCAGAACTTTCAATATGGAGCTTAATCATGTCATCAAAACGGATGTTTTGTATTGCAACATACTGTTCAATGTAGTTCAACTCTTCGTTTAATTCCACTGTATGTGAGTTTGTACGTAATGAGTAACGTAACATTTGCGATAATTGTTGGACCACAGTTTGTGCTAATTTCGGAGATAACGTAATTAAATATTGTATTGTTTGCATCGTATTGAATAGGAAATGAGGCTGGAATTGGCGTTCTATTTCCTTTAACTGAATATCACGCAAGCGACGTTCTGTATGCTCGATAGAATGGATCAGTTGCTCATTTGATTCAAATAAATCGTAAATATAATTATTAATTTCTTCTAGTTCACTGTTGTTTTTTAAAGGCGTATATGTACCTAGATGACGATTTTTGGCATAGTAAATTTTTTGAATAATCGTTTCGATATCTTTTGTTTGTCGTTTAGCCATATTATCTGCGCTAATGAAACCAAATATTACTAGTAAAACAAGAACTACGGCCATAACAATTAATAACGTGATACCATCTTCAATATTTTCATGTATATCTTTATAAATAATGAGACGATGGTCAGCATGGTTTAATTTTACAGATTCATTCATAAATCCAAATTGTTGTGGTCTATACTTTTCACCTATAGTAAAACGGTCATCATTGGCGTATAAAATATTGTCATATTGATCAACGATAAGTGCGAATTGTCGGCTATCTTTCTTAATTTCACTTAAACGTGGGGTGTTAGCCATATAAATTTTAAGCATATATGTACTATTTTTGAATTTAAGCTGATGCGTTGAAAATAAATACATATTTTTAGTGTTTAAATGTTCATAATTATTGGTTATAAACTGATTTGGTCCAGATAATTCATAATAAAGTGTTGCGGGCTGTTGGTGTATTAATTTTAATAATTCACGTTTTGTAGCGGTAACATCATGATGATTTGTTAAATCGAGCTCTTGAAACGAATTATTATGCTGTGTAATAAATGTCTGAATCTGCTTTTCAGTATGATGTAAAGATGACTGACTTTCATCAACATGTTGATGAATCGTACGATGCTCAATCCAAATATAGATGGCATAGAAGCTTACTAGTCCAATAATAATGACTAAAAATACTGGAAAAATAGTAGACGCAAATAACGATCGTCTCAATTGATGTCTATAAGGTTTGTATGCCGTCATTGAATCATCTCCAAAAATTTATGATGTGGAATGTCCGGTAATTTAGATTTCGGTATTAAAGGTATGTTCTTAAGATTTTCGATAGACTGATCGCTTTGTTCACTAACATCCTTTCGAATTGACTTGGCATCGAACTCTGCAACTAATCGTTGTTGTACTGAGCGGCTTGTTAAATATTGCACTAACTTTTTACGCTTAGGATGAGGGTGTGCATTTTTAACTAAAGCAATACCATCAACATTTAACATTGTTCCTTCAATTGGATAAACGATTGATACAGGATAACCTTTGTTTTTCCATGTGCGTGCATCTTGTTCGTAGCTTAGACCTGCGTAATATTTACCTTTTGCAACATCTTCAATGACTTTAGACGTCTTTGACAGTTGCATCGCATGGTTTTGGAATTGATGCACATCACTTACTCGATGATGCATGCTATAAATAGCACGCATATGTTGATAGCCTGTCGTTGTTGTATTTGGATTTGAGTACGCAATTTTACCTTTAAGTATAGGTTGTAATAAATCTTGATAACCTCGAATCTTAATATCTCCTTGTAAATCTGAATTCACTACTATAACTGTTGGCATTAATAGAAAACTAGTAACATATTTATTGTTCGAGCGATAATCCTCTAATTGCTGTGTTACAGATGTATCTTGATAGGGAACAAAATCTTCTGGATGATCAATTGTTTCTGACAACACACCACCCATAAAGACATCACCACGCTCCGAAAAATATTCGTTATGCAAGTTTGAAAGCAGTACTTGAGTAGATCCGTGTTTAATTTCAATTTTGACATGCTCTTGTTTTTCAAATTCATTTAAAATTGGACGAATCAAGTTTGATTGATACGGAGAATAAACTGTTAATACATTTTTATCGGATTCAGAGTGACGCGTATTAGCGCATGCTGATAAAAAAATGAGAAATAATAGCAAGATATAAATTTTTGATTTCATGATATCCCATCAATTCTATGTATATTTTAATACAATAATTTTAGCAATAAATGACGCATAAGTAATGTTAAATATTTAGAAATGTTTATAGATGACTTGTTAAGACGTTGCAAATGTTGTGATAGCACAAAATTTTTGTTTGTCAAGACGATTTACCGAGGCTGTAAAATCAAACTGTTATATTTTATTTGTAGCTGTTATATAAAAATCGGCAAGATATTGAACGGTTCAAAAGTGAATTTTTACGTCAATAAAAGTATTTAATCCAGTCTCTTCATATATAAAAGTAAATCTTTCTAAGTGTTGATTTAACGCTTATCAACAATCATTTTTTATAAACAAATATATACTCCTAAATTAACTTTTAAAGCAATGAAAATAGTGAACATTATAACTGTTGTGTAACAGAATGCAATTAGCATATTACTGTTACACAAATTAGTACAGTTTCTATGTTTTGACATACATTTGATGAAAATTGTACATAATTTATGTGAAAAAAATCACAACAAACATGCTACAATGACTATGAAAACGTTAACATAGCATTTCAAATTCACAACATTATACAGATGGAGGCGTTTAGTATGTTAGAAACAAATAAAAATCATGCAACAGCTTGGCAAGGATTTAAAAATGGAAGATGGAACAGACACGTAGATGTAAGAGAGTTTATCCAATTAAACTACACTCTTTATGAAGGTAATGATTCATTTTTAGCAGGACCAACAGAAGCAACTTCTAAACTTTGGGAACAAGTAATGCAGTTATCGAAAGAAGAACGTGAACGTGGCGGCATGTGGGATATGGACACGAAAGTAGCTTCAACAATCACATCTCATGATGCTGGTTATTTAGACAAAGATTTAGAAACAATTGTAGGTGTACAAACTGAAAAGCCATTCAAACGTTCAATGCAACCATTCGGTGGTATTCGTATGGCGAAAGCAGCTTGTGAAGCTTACGGTTACGAATTAGACGAAGAAACTGAAAAAATCTTTACAGATTATCGTAAAACACATAACCAAGGTGTATTCGATGCATATTCTAGAGAAATGTTGAACTGCCGTAAAGCAGGTGTAATCACTGGTTTACCTGATGCATACGGACGTGGACGTATTATCGGTGACTATCGTCGTGTAGCTTTATATGGTGTAGATTTCTTAATGGAAGAAAAAATGCACGACTTCAACACGATGTCTACAGAAATGTCAGAAGATGTAATTCGTTTACGTGAAGAATTATCAGAACAATATCGTGCATTAAAAGAATTAAAAGAACTTGGACAAAAATATGGTTTCGATATAAGCCGTCCAGCAGAAAACTTCAAAGAAGCAGTTCAATGGTTATACTTAGCATACCTTGCTGCAATTAAAGAACAAAACGGTGCAGCAATGAGTTTAGGTCGTACATCAACATTCTTAGATATCTATGCTGAACGTGACCTTAAAGCAGGCGTTATTACTGAAAGCGAAGTTCAAGAAATTATTGACCACTTCATCATGAAATTACGTATTGTTAAATTTGCTCGTACACCTGATTACAATGAATTATTCTCTGGAGACCCAACTTGGGTAACTGAATCTATCGGTGGTGTAGGTATTGACGGACGTCCACTTGTTACGAAAAACTCATTCCGTTTCTTACACTCATTAGATAACTTAGGTCCAGCACCAGAACCAAACTTAACAGTATTATGGTCAGTACGTTTACCTGACAACTTCAAAACATACTGTGCAAAAATGAGCATTAAAACAAGTTCTATCCAATATGAAAATGATGACATTATGCGTGAAAGCTATGGCGATGACTATGGTATCGCATGTTGTGTATCAGCGATGACAATTGGTAAACAAATGCAATTCTTCGGTGCACGTGCGAACTTAGCTAAAACATTACTTTACGCTATCAATGGCGGTAAAGATGAAAAATCTGGTGCACAAGTTGGTCCAAACTTCGAAGGTATTAACAGCGAAGTATTAGAATATGACGAAGTATTCAAGAAATTTGATCAAATGATGGATTGGCTAGCAGGTGTTTACATTAACTCATTAAATGTTATTCACTACATGCACGATAAATACAGCTATGAACGTATTGAAATGGCATTACATGATACAGAAATTGTACGTACAATGGCAACAGGTATCGCTGGTTTATCAGTAGCAGCTGACTCATTATCTGCAATTAAATATGCACAAGTTAAACCAATTCGTAACGAAGAAGGTCTTGTAGTAGACTTTGAAATCGAAGGCGACTTCCCTAAATACGGTAACAATGACGACCGTGTAGATGATATTGCAGTTGATTTAGTAGAACGCTTCATGACTAAATTACGTAGTCATAAAACATATCGTGATTCAGAACATACAATGAGTGTATTAACAATTACTTCAAACGTTGTATACGGTAAGAAAACTGGTAACACACCAGACGGACGTAAAGCTGGCGAACCATTTGCTCCAGGTGCAAACCCAATGCATGGCCGTGACCAAAAAGGTGCATTATCTTCATTAAGTTCTGTAGCTAAGATCCCTTACGATTGCTGTAAAGATGGTATTTCAAATACATTCAGTATCGTACCAAAATCATTAGGTAAAGAACCAGAAGATCAAAACCGTAACTTAACTAGTATGTTAGATGGTTACGCAATGCAATGTGGTCACCACTTAAATATTAACGTATTTAACCGTGAAACATTAATAGATGCAATGGAACATCCAGAAGAATATCCACAGTTAACAATCCGTGTATCTGGTTACGCTGTTAACTTCATTAAATTAACACGTGAACAACAATTAGATGTAATTTCTCGTACATTCCATGAAAGTATGTAACAAAATTTAAGGTGGGAGCACTATGCTTAAGGGACACTTACATTCTGTCGAAAGTTTAGGTACTGTCGATGGACCGGGATTAAGATATATATTATTTACACAAGGATGCTTACTTAGATGCTTGTATTGCCACAATCCAGATACTTGGAAAATTAGTGAGCCATCAAGAGAAGTCACAGTTGATGAAATGGTGAATGAAATATTACCATACAAACCATACTTTGATGCATCGGGTGGCGGTGTAACAGTCAGTGGTGGCGAACCATTGTTACAAATGCCATTCTTAGAAAAATTATTTGCAGAATTAAAAGAAAATGGTGTGCACACTTGCTTAGACACATCGGCTGGATGTGCTAATGATACAAAAGCATTTCAAAGGCATTTTGAAGAATTACAAAAACATACAGACTTGATATTATTAGATATAAAACATATTGATAATGACAAACATATTAGATTGACAGGAAAGCCTAATACACACATCCTTAACTTCGCGCGCAAACTGTCAGATATGAAACAACCTGTATGGATTCGACATGTCCTTGTGCCTGGTTATTCTGATGATAAAGACGATTTAATTAAACTAGGGGAATTTATTAATTCTCTTGATAACGTCGAAAAGTTTGAAATTCTGCCATATCATCAGTTAGGTGTTCATAAGTGGAAAACATTGGGCATTGCATATGAATTAGAAGATGTCGAAGCGCCCGATGATGAAGCTGTTAAAGCAGCCTACCGTTATGTTAACTTCAAAGGGAAAATTCCCGTTGAATTATAAATACAATTCAGACCGAAAAGAAAGCATATGCAACTTCAAGAGTGAAGGGGCATATGCTTCTTTTTCAATTGAGTATTGAGTATTAGCAAGACGTAGTAAGTATATGAGACAACTTCTACAATGGTTGAAGGAAGACGTTTTTGTAAGTAGCTATGCTGATAAAGAATGTGATGTCTTGTTAAAGATGGGGTTCCAATATCATCATTTAGCTGATGTTGAATGGGTTATTATTTGCTACTTGCATATGAATATGAGTCTTTTCAAATTTTTATTGACCCTGAGTAATGAAAAATATTAAGATGAAACTTAATATTAAAGCAATGCGGAGCGTGATTATGAAGAGAATTAGTAAAGATATATGGGCAGTATTTAAATTACTGTATCAAAATAAAGGGCGTTTTAGCATTAATGCCTTACTATTGCAGTTAATCATGATTTTTATTAGTAGTACATACTTAATTTTACTATTTAATATGATGTTAAAAGTAGCTGGGCAAAGCCAACTTACGATTAACAATTGGACGGAAATCGTAAGTCATCCTGCCAGTGTGATACTTCTTATTATATTCATATTAAGTGTTGCTTTTCTGATTTATGTAGAGTTTTCATTGTTAGTTTATATGATTTATGCCGGCTTTGATCGACAGATTATTACATTTAAATCCATTTTTAAAAATGCCTTTGTAAATGTGCGTAAACTCATAGGTGTACCAGTTATTTTCTTTGTCATTTATTTAATGTTAATGATACCCATTGCCAACCTAGGACTAAGTTCAGTATTAACAAAAAATATTTACATACCTAAATTTTTAACGGAAGAACTTATGAAAACGACGAAAGGTATAATCATTTACGGTACCTTTATGATTGCTGTATTTATATTAAACTTTAAATTAATATTTACTTTACCGTTAACGATTTTAAACCGCCAGTCGTTATTTAAAAATATGAGACTAAGTTGGCAAATTACGAAGCGAAATAAGTTTCGACTTGTTATAGAAATAGTTATATTGGAACTCATCATTGGTGCGATTTTAACATTAATTATTTCAGGAGCAACATATCTTGCTATTTGTGTAGATGAAGAAGGAGATAAGTTTTTAGTCTCATCAATTTTATTTGTTGTATTGAAAAGCTCATTGTTCTTCTATTATTTATTTACGAAATTATCATTAATCAGTGTGTTAGTACTGCACTTAAAACAAGAGAATGTATTAGACCAACCGGGCTTAGAATTTAAATACCCAAAACCGAAACGGAAGTCTAGGTTCTTTATAATTTCAATGGTGCTTGCAGTGACATGTTTTATCGGTTATAACATGTACTTACTTTACAATAATACTATCAATACAAATATTTCTATTATTGGCCATCGTGGTTTCGAAGATAAAGGCGTTGAAAATTCTATTCCGTCATTGAAAGCTGCTGCAAAAGCGAATGTCGAATACGTTGAGTTAGATACAATTATGACGAAAGATAAACAATTTGTTGTTAGTCATGATAACAATTTGAAACGTTTAACAGGTGTTAATAAAAACATTTCTGAATCTAATTTCAAAGATGTCGTCGGTTTGAAAATGCGTCAAAATGGACATGAAGCAAAACTTGTATCCTTAGACGAATTTATTGAAACGGCTAAACAATCAAATGTGAAACTACTAGTAGAGTTAAAGCCACATGGTAAAGAACCAGCAGATTATGCACAACGTGTTATTGATATTTTGAAAAAGCATGGTGTTGAACATCAATATCGTGTGATGTCATTGGATTATGATGTGATGACTAAGTTGAAAAAAGAAGCGCCATATCTCAAGTGTGGTTATATCATTCCGTTGCAGTTTGGTCATTTTAAAGAAACATCATTAGATTTCTTTGTCATCGAAGATTTTTCTTATTCGCCAAGACTTGTTAATCAAGCGCACTTGGAAAATAAAGAAGTCTATACTTGGACTATTAACGGCGAAGAAGATTTAACGAAATACTTACAAACCAATGTTGATGGTATTATCACAGATGACCCAGCATTAGCTGATCAGATTAAAGAAGAAAAGAAAGACGAAACATACTTCGATCGTTCTATAAGAATTTTGTTTGAATAATATAAACAAAGACCTCTAAAGTTATCAAGATGATACTTTCAGAGGTCTTTTTAACGTTGCCATCTATGGGGATAGGCAATCGTTTCATTCGTTTATAATCATATGACAAGGATTTATAAGGCAATTTGGCGTCACAAACACTTACATGATTTATTAGTGAATTATTAATTGTTTTGTGAATGCAAAGGGTTAGAAATTGAAACGTAAATACTTTCTAATCTATGTTTCGCTTTAGTCATTTGATCCAAATTTTTAGTGCGTATAGCTGATTTAGCAATATAGTGCGCAGCTAAAATGTCGCGTTTTTGATACGCATCTAAATTTAGGTACGATAATTTATTAAAGTCAGTGTTTGCTATTAATTCATGTAATTGATCTACAAGCGCTTGATGTTGATACGTATGTGATGTAGTTTCAGATTTGCTTGCTAATTTAATACCAGTCGTATCAAGGAGCGCCGCTTTAATACCAGCAACTAAATATGTTTTGATTTTCATTTGTGTTGTCATGCTTTGTTACTCCTTTGATGTACATTAATCAAAAAAATTATACACTATTGTATATTGCAAAGCTAATTAACTATAACAAAAAGATAGTTAATGCTTTGTTTATTCTAGTTAATATATAGTTAATGTCTTTTAATATTTTGTTTCTTTAATGTAGATTGGGCAATTACATTTTGGAGGAATTAAAAAATTATGAAAAAGCAAATAATTTCGCTAGGCGCATTAGCAGTTGCATCTAGCTTATTTACATGGGATAACAAAGCAGATGCGATAGTAACAAAGGATTATAGTAAAGAATCAAGAGTGAAAGAAGAGAGTAAATATGATTCGCCAATGTCAAATTGGTATTATTGGGGAAAGGTTAAATCCTTGGAGTCACAATTTGCAGATGCGATAGATATTATAGAAGATTATCAATATGGGGAAAAAGAGTATAAAGACGCCAAAGACAAATTGATGACTAGGGTATTAGGTGAAGACCAATACTTATTAAAGAAAAAAATAGATGAATATAGACAATATAGAGAAAGATATTTAAAAGCTGGTTTAAGCCCGGTGAAATTTTATGATTATAACCTTTATGATTTTACAATGAAAGAATATAATGATATCCATCACTCTCTAAAAGGTGCAGTGGAAGAGTTCTATAAAGAAGTTAAACATATTCAATCAAAGAATTCGGATTTACAAACTTATGACAAGAAAACTGAAGATGAAGAAACTGATAAAGTATATTCATTAGTTAGTGAAATTGATACTCTTGTTGTAACATATTATGGAGATAAGGATTATGGGGAGCACGCTAAAGAGTTGAGAGCTAAGCTAGATATTATTCTTGGAGAAGAAAAAAAGCCCAATAGAATAACTAATGAACGTATTAGAAAAGAAATGACCGATGATTTAAATTCTATTATCGATGACTTCTTTATGGAAACTGGACAAAACAGACCGGTTAAAATCACTAAATATAATCCAAATATTCATAGTCCTAAAGATAACAAAGAAAACTTCGATGCTTTAGTTAAAGAAACAAGAGAAGCGGTTGCTAAGGCTGATGATTCTTGGAAAAATAAAACTGTCAAAAAATACGAGGAAACTGTAACAAAATCTCCTGTTGTAAAAGAAGAGAAGAAAGTTGAAGAACCTCAATTACCTAAAGTTGGAAACCAGCAAGAGGTTAAAACTACGGCTGGTAAAGCTGAAGAAACAACACAACCAGTTGCACAACCATTAGTTAAAATTCCACAGGGCACAATTACAGGTGAAATTGTAAAAGGTCCGGAATATCCAACGATGGAAAATAAAACGTTACAAGGTGAAATCGTTCAAGGTCCCGATTTTCTAACAATGGAACAAAACAGACCATCTTTAAGCGATAATTATACTCAACCGACGACACCGAACCCTATTTTAGAAGGTCTTGAAGGTAGCTCATCTAAACTTGAAATAAAACCACAAGGTACTGAATCAACGTTAAAAGGTACTCAAGGAGAATCAAGTGATATTGAAGTTAAACCTCAAGCAACTGAAACAACAGAAGCTTCTCAATATGGTCCGAGACCGCAATTTAACAAAACACCTAAGTATGTTAAATATAGAGATGCTGGTACAGGTATCCGTGAATACAACGATGGAACATTTGGATATGAAGCGAGACCAAGATTCAATAAGCCATCAGAAACAAACGCATACAACGTAACGACAAATCAAGATGGCACAGTAACATATGGCGCTCGTCCAACACAAAACAAGCCAAGTAAAACGAACGCATATAACGTAACAACACACGGAAACGGCCAAGTATCATATGGCGCTCGCCCGACACAAAACAAGCCAAGTAAAACAAATGCATATAACGTAACAACACATGCAAATGGTCAAGTATCATATGGAGCTCGTCCGACATACAAGAAGCCAAGCGAAACGAATGCATACAATGTAACAACACATGCAAACGGCCAAGTATCATACGGCGCTCGTCCGACACAAAACAAGGCAAGCGAAACAAACGCATATAACGTAACAACACATGCAAACGGTCAAGTGTCATACGGAGCTCGCCCGACATACAAGAAGCCAAGCGAAACAAATGCATACAATGTAACAACACATGCAGATGGTACTGCGACATATGGGCCTAGAGTAACAAAATAAATTTATAACTCTATCCAAAGACATACAGTCAATACAAAGAATTATGTATCTATACAACAGTAATCATGCATTCTATGATGCTTCTAACTGAATTAAAGCATCGAACAATCGGAAGCATATTTCTAAATTATTTATTCATTATAGTCTTAAACATAACATGACCTAATATATTACTAACCTATTAAAATAAACCACGCACATCTAAGTGATATACGACAATCACAGCAATAATAATTGCTTTAAAAAGTCGTACCGAACTGGAACTTACAAGTCTAGTTCGAACACACACTGATGTGAGTGGTTTTCTTTATTTTAAACATGAACAATCAGATAAGTTACTAGCATTAGCAAATATTATTAAATCAAAGGGCTTCGATTCATAAAATTTAAAACAATGATTAAAATTAGACGTGTAAATGTTAAATTCTAAAACGGAAATACCCACCATCCCATTAAACCACTTTTTTGTTCAATCACTATGTTTCACATAGCTTCAATAATAAAACGAAACTGCTTCAACCCGCTTCAACTTCAGCCTACTTCAATAACCAAACGAATCCGCTTCATCCAAAATCAACCATTCTAACGCACATATTCAAATATAGCAGCTGCACCCATACCGACACCAATACACATCGTAACCATGCCGTAACGGCTATCGGGACGTCTACCCATTTCATTAAGTAAACGCGCGGTTAACATTGCGCCTGTAGCACCTAATGGATGACCTAAAGCAATAGCGCCACCATTCACATTCGTACGTGATATATCTAGACCTACTTCTTTAATAGATGCAATTGTTTGAGAAGCAAATGCTTCGTTCAATTCGATCAAATCAATGTCTTCAACAGATAGATTGCTGAGTGACAATACTTCAGGAATCGCATATGCAGGCCCAATACCCATAATTTTCGGGTCAACGCCTACTGCCTTATAACCAACGAATCGTGCAATAGGTGTCACGCCTAGTTCTTTCACTTTATCTCCAGACATTAAAACTACAAATCCTGCACCATCAGAAAGTGGGGCAGATGTTCCCGCAGTCACAGTGCCGTCAGCTTTAAATACTGTACGTAATTTGGCTAATGCCTCCATCGTGGTGTCAGGGCGTATAAATTCATCTTGGTCAAAGATATTTGTGTGTACTTTTGGTCCTGCGTTTGTATATTCAACTGAGTTTACTTGTATTGGGATAATTTCATCGTTGAACCGACCATCACGTTGTGCTTCATAGGCACGTTGATGACTTCTGACAGCATAAGCATCTTGATCTTCGCGTGATACGTCAAATTGGGATGCTACATTTTCAGCAGTTAAACCCATAGGATATGACGCACCTATATCATCATATTGTAAGGTAGGATTGTTTGTGGGCTCGTTGCCACCCATTGGTACGGCACTCATCAATTCAACGCCACCAGCTACAAGTATATCTCCTTGACCAGCCATAATTTGATTGGCTGCAATCGCGATGGTTTGTAATCCTGATGAGCAGTAGCGATTCACTGTTTGACCCGGTACCGTGTCAGATAATCCCGTAAGCAATGCAATCGTTCGTGCAATGTTTTGTCCTTGTAATCCTTCTGGAAAAGCCGTACCAACAATGACATCTTCAATCATATTCTTATTGAATTTTCCGTCAATACGTTTCAATACGCCTTGTAATACTTTGGCTGCGACATCATCAGGTCTTTCGTGGAATAATGCGCCTTGCTTTGCTTTCGCTGCGGCTGAACGCCCATAAGCTACAATGTATGCTTCTTGCATGGTTATCATCCTCTCTTAATGACTATCTTTTAATTACGTAATGGCTTACCAGTTTTTAACATATGTGCAATTCTTTCATATGATTTTTTAGATTTTAGTAAGTCAATAAAGCCAATTTTCTCCAACGATTGAATGTAACGTTGATTGATAAATGTATTTCTTGGTAAATCACCACCCGCTAAAATTGTGGCGATATTTAAGGCGATATGATAATCATGGTCGCTAATAAAATGACCCCGTCTTTGCGCATCTAATTGTCCTTGGATCAATGCTTTGAAGTCTTCACCTAAAGCGATATATTGATGTCTAGGATTCGGAATATAGTTTGTTTCTGCTTCATATTTCGCACGTTTGAGCGCAACTTCGACACGTTGTGCTGTATTGAAAATAATCGTATCTGTATCACGTAAATAACCATAACGACGTGCCTCAAAGGCATTTGTAGAGACTTTCGCAAATGCGATATTCGTCAGTACTTTTGTCATGGAAGCTTGTTTGTCATCAAACTTATGCGATGTGCGTAATATGCGATCAGCCATTTCTGCAAGGCCACCGCCACTCGGTAATAAGCCAACGCCTGCTTCAACAAGACCTATATATGTTTCACTTGCAGCGACAACAATAGGTGAGTAAAGTACAAGCTCACAGCCACCGCCTAAGGCACGACCTTGAACAGCTGTGACTACTGGTTTCAAACTATACTTCAAACGATTAAAGCTATAATGTAATTTATCAATTGATTGTGCAACGACATCATCTACAAGACCGTCTTCATGCGCCTTTTTCATTAAGAAAAGGTTAGCACCCACACTGAAATTGTTACCATCTGTATAAATGACCATACTTGTGTAATGGTCATTTTCCAGTAAATCAATGGCATCAACTAACGCATCGTTGAATTCATCGGTAATGACATTATTTTTACTTTGTAATTTCAGTAACAGTTGATCATCATGAGTTACGGAAAGTTTGGCATCACCTTTATCCCAAAGTTCATCTTTTACGAAGTGAGAAACAGGTGTTGCATATTCGATGGTCTCATCTTGTTTATAAAAGCCACCATCTAAATCACTAATCCATTGTGGTAAGTCTCCAATTTCGTCTTCCATACGTGTTTTAACACGTTCATATCCCATTGCATCCCATAATTGGAATGGACCAAGTTTCCAGTTGAACCCCCAGACAAGCGCACGGTCTATGTCTCGGAAATCATCGGTAGCTTTAGGTACATTGATAGCAGAGTAATAGAAATTATTACGTAATGTCTCCCATAAAAATAGTCCCGCTTCGTCTTGCGCATTGAATATGGTATCAAGGTTATGCACTAAGTCTTTATTAAATTCATTTAAAATTGGTAATTGTGGTTGCGATACAGGTACATAATCTTGTTTTTCAACATCGTAAACAAGCCGAGCTTTAGTTTCTTTATCCTTTTTGTAAAATCCTTGTTTCGTTTTACGTCCGAGTGCGCCATTGTCAAACAACGTATTTACAATTTTGACATCATGAAAATAAGGCGTTTCTTCAGGTACTTGTTGCATGCCTTTAATTACAGACACTGCAATATCTAAACCGACTAGGTCAGATAGGGCATATGTACCTGTTTTAGGACGACCAATCGCTTGCCCAGTTAAAGCATCCACATCTACAATGCTTAACTTGTGTTGCTCGGCGCGATACATAATATCATTCATTGTTTGCGTGCCGACTCTATTTGCGACAAAGCCAGGCACATCATTGACGACAATGACACCTTTACCTAACACATTTTGCGCGAAATTTTTTACATCTAATATGATAGATTCCTTCGTGTGTGACGTAGGTATTAACTCCACTAATTTCATAATACGTGGTGGGTTAAAGAAATGTAGACCAAAGAATCGTTCTTGATCCTTCTCGTTAAATGCTTGAGCAATCGCATTTATTGGAATACCTGATGTATTTGTAGCGAATAAAGCATCTTCTTTAGCATGTTGTAGAACTTGTTGCCAAACAGCATGCTTAATTTCAATATCTTCTTTAACTGCTTCGATATATAAATCAGCATCATCATTTACCAAGTCATCATCAAAATTACCATATGTTAAATGACTCGCTAGATTTAAGTCGAATAGTAGCGGCCGTTTCTTATCTGTAATTTTATCGTAAGATTTTTTCGCAATGAGATTTGGATCGTTTTTGTCCACTACAATATCTAATAGTTTTACTTTAAGTCCAGCATTCACAAAGAGTGCTGCCAGTTGAGCGCCCATCGTGCCTGCGCCAAGAACGGTTACTTTATTAATTGTCATAGTGATTCCTCCAATTTAGTTGAGGATAAGATAACCATTAAGATAATTGGAATAACGTTGCTATTTTATAAAATTAATTAAGTATCTTTGACAGTCATCTTAGCCTCTTATTTAAGGAAAAAGCTTTATGCTTAAAATAAGTCTTTTTTTAGTGATATTACTGCATCTCATATAATTCTTTGCTATTTATACGAAAGCAGAATCTCCAGTCAAAGCGCGTCCAATTACTAAGGCATTAATTTCATGTGTACCTTCGTACGTGTAAATCGCTTCTGCATCAGAGAAGAAACGTGCAATATCATAATCGTCAGCTAGTATGCCATTACCACCTGTAATACCGCGGCCCATAGCTACTGTCTCACGCAAACGTAAGGCATTCATCATCTTCGCCGTTGAAGTTGCAACCTCGTCATATTCACCATGTGCTTGCATATTAGCTAATTGAGCACATGTTGCCATTGCTTGAGCTAAATTACCTTGCATCATTGCTAGCTTTTCTTGTATTAACTGATATTTACTAATTGGTTTGCCGAATTGCTTACGCTCAGTGACATAATCTAATGTGGCACGTAAAGCGCCAGCCATACCACCTGTAGCCATATAAGCAACGCCTGCTCTCGTTGAATAAAGAATTTTGGCAATATCTTTAAAGCTTGTTATGTTTTGTAAGCGATCCGCTTCATCTACTTTGACATTAGTTAATTTAATTAGGGCGTTAGGAACAATGCGAAGTGCGATTTTATTATCAATGACTTCAATATCGACGCCATCTTGTTCTGGTCTGACTACAAAGCAATGGGGTTTGCCAGTTTCTTTATTTACTGCGAATACTGGAATGACATCAGATACATGTGCACCACCAATCCATTTCTTTTCACCATTGATAACCCAAGTATCGCCTTGGCGTTCAGCGACTGTTTCAAGACCTCCCGCAACGTCCGAACCGTGTTCTGGTTCAGTTAAAGCAAAGCATGTACGCAGTTCATGTGACTGTAATTTAGGTACATATTTCGCAATTTGTTCTTTGCTACCTCCGAAATAGAAAGTGTTATGCCCTAAACCTTGGTGAACACCGAGTAGGGTAGCTAAGGAAATATCAAATCGCGCGAGTAGGTAAGACATGAAAAACTGAAATAGTTGACTAGGCATTTTGGCGTTTGGACGATCCTTGTAAAGTAATGGATTGTTAAAATAATTTAATTCTCCCAGATCTTTAAAATAGTCCTCGGGTACAGTAGCGTCTATCCAATGTTGATTAATATTTTCACGGTACTTACTTTCTAGCAATGAATCTACTTGTTGTAAAAATTCGACTTCACCGTCTGTTAAACCTTTAGCAATACTAAGTACATCTTCAGGAAATAATGTTTTTAAGACTGTTTCTTTTTCAAATGTCATATAAATTCCTCCTAAAAATAATATGAATACTAATGTGAAATGCATTTAATTCAAAAACAACACGCTTTATTTGTAAACGCTTACACTAAATGTCAAAAATTTTTATCACCTTTAAAGTGTTTGTGAGACTTTGTCATTCATCATTTGTCGAATCGCAAGTTTATCTGGTTTCTGCGTACTGTTTAACGGCATATGTGTCACTGGTACATACATTCTTGGGACTTTATAACCTGCTAAACGACTTCGCATATGTTGATTTAAAATTTCAGCGTAATGAGGTTCATCTTCGCGAAGTATAATGGCTGCAGCAATTGATTCACCATATTTTGGATGATCATAGCCAACGACCACACACCGGTCTATTAGTGGATGCTCAGCTAAAGCATTTTCGACTTCGGATGGTAAGACATTTTCGCCACCAGTTATGATTAATTCTTTTTTGCGGTCAATAATAAATATATCGCCATCGTTGTCCATCTTCGCTAAGTCACCAGTTAATAAATATCGACCATGAAATGCTTTGGCAGTCTCTGCTGGTTTATTCCAATATCCTGGCGTGACATTTTTAGCCTTAATTGCAAGTTCGCCAATCTCACCAGTAGGTACTTCCTCACCGTTATCATCAAGGATACGTGCATCAACGAACATGACTGCTTTACCAATACTCATTGGCTTACGTTTTGAATTTTCCGGTGTATTAACAAGTACAAGAGGTGCTTCAGTTAAACCATAGCCGTTAATAATGTTTATGCCATATTGTTTAAAAGCTGCTTGGATACTTGGTAATGGTTGTGAACCACCTTGGATGATATAATCCATAGCTTTAAAATTTTCAGGATTAAAATTACTAGCACGTAGCGTACTATAATACATTGTCGGAATCATGATAATAAATGTAGGGTGATATTGTGCAATCATGTCATTCAATTCTTCGCCGTTAAAGTAACGTTGAAGAATAAGTGTACCACCTGACATTAATACTGGTAATACAGTATCGTTAAACCCTAAAACATGGAACATTGGTGTTGATACAATCGTAATATAGTTTGAATTGAACTTGTACGTCAGCTCTAAGTTTGCACCGTTATGAACAAATGATTCATATGAGAACATCACACCTTTAGGTGATCCGGTTGTACCACTTGTATAAATTAATGCTGCAAGATCTTGTGGTTCAACAGGTGTTGCTTGAAAAGGTTGGTGATAATCTGGATTTACGATTTCATCATATTGGGCTACATCAATATCCATATGCAATAAGTTTTGGTCAATATCGGTGAGTGAACTTAAATGTTTTTCAGCATAGAAAAGCAGTTTTAATTGTGCATCTTCCACAATGGCTGCAATTTCTTTTGGGTTAAGCCGCCAATTCAATGGTAAAAAAACCACACCTGTTTTAAAACAAGCAAATAATAAATCTAATATTGCAATATCATTTGGCGCAAAAATACCGATAACATCGCCTTTTTTAACACCTTGAGATGTTAAATAATGTGCCATATTATCAGCGCGTGCATTGAGTTGTTGGTATGTCCAAGATGTTTGTTTTGCGTGATCAATAACGGCAGGCTTGTCATCATCGAAGTCTGAACGCGTTTTTATCCAATCGAAATTCATTAGTATACCCCCTTTAGCTTCACTTTCATACTTTATGAATTGATTGTTTAAGTTGTCCCCATTTTTCTTTGTAAATGCTGGTATCAATTAATTTTAAATGATCAGCAATAATTGGTTTAAAAGCCATTTGATTCAAAATATCTTTATGCAAATCAAGACCTGGAGCAATTTCAATTAGTTTCAAGCCTTGATTGGTGAGTTCGAATACTGCACGCTCAGTAACAAAATAGACTTCTTGCTCGAGTGATTGTGAATATTGTGCATTAAAGTCGATATGGCTCACATCTGATACAAATTTCTGGTTTTGTCCTTCAGTTTCAATGTTTAATCGTTGATTATGGCATGAGACATGACTGCCAGCTACAAAAGTACCTGAAAAGATAATTTTATTTACAGATTGCGTAATGTCTATAAAGCCGCCACATCCATTTAGTCGGTCATTGAAGTAAGACACGTTGACATTGCCGTATTGATCAACCTCAGCAAAGCTAAGATAGGCAACTGATACACCATTGTTATAAATAAAATCCCATGCTCGATCATGAGGCATGCGAACATCTGCATTGTAATTCATACCAAAATGTTCACGACTACCAACGAATCCACCGAAAATGCCAACATCTAGAATCGGTTGCACATCATGTTCAACACATTCTTCGTGCAATAAATTAGAGAGTTCATTATTGATTCCATAACCGATGCTAATTGTATCGCCATAAGTTAAAAACTGAGCAGCACGTCGGAGAATCAATTTGCGACTATTAAAAGGTAATGTGGTTTCAGGTATTCCATCAATTCGTTCTTCTCCAGACAAGGCTGGTAAATAATGACTCTGAATTACTTGGCGGTGATTCTTTTCATCTTCTGTGACGTATACATAATCGACAAGATTTCCTGGGATAACAACTTCATTCGGTTTTAGTTGATAGTCGTCAACTAAAGCTTTAACTTGTACAATAACTTTCCCATGATTGGCTTTCGCGTTTAATGCGACATGATAACACTCGCTCAAGTACGCTTCTTGAGTTAAATAAATGTTACCTTGTTGATCTGCGTATGTTCCTCTCAGTAGTGCCACATCAACGCTAGGGAATGTGTAATGTAAGTATGTTTCATCGTTGATGGTTACTAATGAAACTAAATCATCAGTTGTTCGTGTATTTACTTTACCGCCACCGTATCTAGGATCAACAGCTGTGTTTAATCCGATTTTAGTAATAACTCCAGGTAATAATTGATTACTCTGACGATAATGAGTTGCAATGATACCTTGTGGTAAAAAATAAGCTTCAATGTCATTATTTTTCATTGCTTGTGCCGTTTTGGAAGAAGCCGTTAAAATGCTCATAATGACACGTTTAATCATGCGACGTTCTATAAAATCATCTAAATCCGGTGCGGCACCTAAACTATGGATATCATTCGCTAATATAAACGTTAAATCTTTGGGCGTATGATATGTGTCATGTTGCGCTAACACAGCACGTAGAACTTCGGCGGGTAAGTTGGCTACAGCTAATGCTGGTAAACCAATCACATCACCATCTTTAATGATATGTTGTAAGTCGTGCCATGTGATTTGTTTCAAGCAAGTCACCTCCATCACATTTGATAAAATATAGCGTTTTTACACTTTGTGTAAACCCTTACAAGAAATATAACATAACGACGTTTAAAATCAATTAGAAATATCTTTTTATTCTGATAATAGACACAGTATAGACACATTTTGATGGTTGATAACAATTGTAATATCAAGGGTTTGTAATGAATTGAATATCATTAAAATACTTATATAAAAATATTGCTCGGAATATAAAAAGTTAAATAGGTTTTGATTTTTAAATATGAAATACAAAGCGCCCAATCGAACAAAGTATTTATATTAAAATATGGAAAATCCATCAATATTAAATTAAAATAGTTTTATTATGAAAAGTGAAAGTAGGTAAGTCTATGGAAGGTCTTAATCATCGAAGAAATACAGAAAAAGAAGAGACAACACAAACGCAATCAGTTGCAACTAATACAGGTGAAGAGGGGATGTCATCAGCAATTACACAATCAACTAAGACGTCCGACATACATAATGAATCTATCGATAAACAAATGGAAGCCAAAGCGCATGAAACAGCGCAAAATGCAGATTTAAAAAATGAAGCAAGAAGTTTATTTGATAATGCAACCAAATCAATCGGTAGACTAGCGGGCAATGATGAAAGCTTAAATCTTAATTTAAAAGATATGTTTTCTGAAGTATTTAAGCCGCATACTAAAAACGAAGCAGATGAAATATTTATAGCGGGTACTGCTAAAACTACGCCAGCAATTTGTGACATATCAGAAGAATGGGGGAAGCCATGGCTCTTTTCTCGAGTATTCATCGCTTTCACAGTAACATTTATTGGATTATGGGTCATGGCAGCGATTTTTAATAACACTAACGCGATTCCGGGTCTCATTTTTATAGGGGCTTTAACAGTACCATTATCGGGTTTGTTCTTCTTTTATGAATCAAATGCGTTTAAAAATATTAGCATTTTTGAAGTTATTATCATGTTCTTTATTGGCGGCGTATTTTCATTACTAAGTACGATGGTATTATATAGATTTGTCGTTTTTAGTGATCAATTCGAAAGGTTTGGTTCTTTAACATTTTTCGATGCATTTTTAGTAGGATTAGTTGAAGAAACTGGAAAAGCACTCATTATTGTTTATTTCGTCAATAAATTGAAAACAAATAAGATTTTGAATGGATTATTAATCGGTGCTGCTATTGGTGCAGGGTTCGCAGTTTTTGAATCAGCAGGTTATATTTTGAATTTCGCTTTAGGGGAAAATGTCCCATTATTAGATATTGTCTTCACACGTGCGTGGACTGCGATTGGTGGTCATTTAGTTTGGTCAGCGATTGTTGGTGCTGCAATAGTTATTGCGAAAGAACAGCATGGCTTTGAATTCAAAGATATTTTTGATAAACGCTTTTTAATATTCTTTTTATCAGCCGTTGGTTTACATGGCATTTGGGATACATCTTTAACTGTACTTGGCAGTGATACGTTGAAAATATTTATTTTAATCGTTATTGTGTGGATACTTGTATTCATTTTAATGGGGGCAGGTTTAAAACAAGTGAATTTACTGCAGAAAGAATTTAAAGAACAACAGAAAAAAGTAGACGAATAATAATTAAAGCTTATGTTGCTCATATGTTTGTGACATAAGCTATTTTTATAATTTGTCTTTAAAAGAGTGGAATAGGAATACTTTTCGGAGTTAAAAAAGTGTTTCACGTTAAACAAATAGTGACAATTAGATTTATATAAAATGAACATGATTCACTGAAAGTATGTAATAATCATTTTATTGAAATTCATCAAACAGAAATTAATACAATCATATAAGCAAATTAAACCACGCCATAATCATATTGGATGACTTCGGCGTGGTTTTTATAGTTGAAGCAGGGCTGAGACATAAATCAATGTCCCACACTCCCTTATCGTTCAATCGTTGTTCGATAATCGATTAAATAGATACCTTCAGGTGTTACTTTATAATTTTTAACCTTAGAGTTAGCAGCGACTATTTGATCGTTGTAAGCAATATAACTGTTTGGTACATCTCGACTTGATAATTTAATAATATCATTAGAAATATTGTGACGTTCCTTAACATCTACAGTATGATTCAATTGATTAATTAAATCATCGACGTTGCTATTATTGTAGTCTCCTTTATTAATAGCACCATCTTTTTTATATGCTTGATTAAAGAAATAACCTGTATCACCGCGAGGGATTGTCCCAAAACTATACATCGTTGCATCCCATGCAGAACGGTCTTTTAAGTAACCTTCTATGTCATCAACACTTTTAATGTCGATTTCAATATTTGCTTTTTTAGCATCTGATTGTAATACTTGCGCAATTTTCGATAGCTCTGGACGACCGTCATACGTAATTAACTTAATTTTTAAAGGGTGTTCTTTTGTATAACCATCTTTAGCTAATAACGTTTTTGCTTGTTCGATATTTTGTTTGGTTAACTTAGGTTCTTTAATATATGGAATTTTATCATTAAATGGACTCGTTGCAGGTTTCGCATAACCTTGATAAATATGATCTGCAATACCTTGTCTATCAATGATATGATCTAATGCTTCACGAACGGATTTAGTCATTTTTTTATTAGTATGATTATACATAAGTAAAGAAGTTCTAAATCCAGATTCTTTTGACACTTTTAAATTTTGATTATTTTCTATGTCATGAACTTTATTAACTGGGACATCAGTTATTAAATCATCTTTTTGAGATTCTAAATTTCTGACGCGATTATTGCCGTCTTCTTGGTACGTCACAGTAATATGATCAAGTTTCGGTTTACCTTGCCAATAGTCCTTAAAATTCGACAATGATATTTTTCGAGATTGCTTATAATCTTTTATTTGGTAAGGGCCTGTACCAACAGGAGTTTGATTAACATCTGATTTAGCATCTGTATCATAAATTGCCATAAAAGGATTAGCTAATTCAGATACAAGTTCAGGGTAAGCGGAGTTGGTTTTAATTGTCAGTTTTTGACCTTTAGCGGTAATTGATGATATTGGTAATGAATATTTGACCAAGTCGCTTTTTTTCATGCTATTTTCAAGGCTAGATTTCACTTTTTCTGCAGTCAATTTTTGACCGTTTTGAAATTTAATATTATCTTTTAATTCTATATCTAACGTTGTATCATTTGGTTGATGATACGATTTCACTAATGCTTTTTCTATTTTTCCTTGATCATTTGTTTTAAATAATGATTCTGCAGCACCAATCTTAACTGGTACATCTGTTTCATAAGGTGCAATAGACTTTGTTTTTAACGGTAACGAAATATTTAAGTCTTTGCCAGATGAATGCATTGAGCCACATCCTGATAACACTAATACTGCTGAAAATATAGTTGCTAGTCTTTTAAACTTCATTTCATTAACACTCTCTTTCTAATTACTATGTAAAACCCAACAATTAATATTTTAAAACTTTATTTTGTTAAAGTAAAATATTGTTCAAGTTTAGTAATCATTAAATTTCAATTAATTGTAGTAATTATGCTTTTTAAAAATAAATATTAGAAATGAAGTTAGCAACATTTATAGTGATTCACGATAAACATATATACCTAAGTATTGAGCAACTGCTGTAGTACTACAGCTTGGTTATGTTTAGTATCTTTTGCTGCATATAACAATAGAACATGATTATGCTGATTTACAATATCCTTTAATTTGTCAAAAGCATCTTTTTGTGCATCCTGATCACGTAATTCTTTTTCATATTTTTCTTTAAAAGCTCCAAAAAGTTTAGGATCATGTTGGAACCATTGTCGCAACTCAGTAGAAGGGGCAATGTCTTTTAACCAATAATCTAGGTTAGCAGTTCTTTTCGAAATACCTCTCGGCCAGACTCTATCGACTAGGATACGAATAGCGTCGGTATTATCTTTATTGTCATAAATCCGTCCAATATCTACGGTCATCTTGTGAACTCCTTTCTTATGAAATTCAGTGAGCATACATCAATGCATGTTGTGGTGGGACGACGAAATAAATTTTGCGAAAATCTCATTACTGTCCCACTCCCAATTAAAAAACAGCCATGACAAAGTAAAGTCATAGCTGTTTTTGTATATATGTTATTTATTTTTACGTTTAGTTAAATACTTCAAACCAACTGCAAAGACGGTGTAACCGGCAAGTGTTTGAATCAATGTTTTGATTAAATTGTTATTTTTAACAATAATATTTGCAGTAACAATACTTACGAAATATAATGCAAATACTTTTACGTAACGTTGATTAAGTTTCATATGAGCACTAAACCTCTTTTCTCAGTTATACTGCAACGCTTAGTCTTGGAATAAACGTTTCGTAGTGTACGCGATCCATATCGTAATTTAAAGATTTAAGTGCTTCGATCATAGATTGTAAGAATTTTGTACCACCACAGATATAAATTTCAGGTTTATTTGCTAAAAATACTTGTAATTCTTCAGCACCAATATAGCCTTGTTTATCTTTTAAGTGTGTATATAATTTAGCGTTGTCATGATGGCTTGCGATACTGTTGAAGTTGTCTTTGAAAGGTAAATGTTGTTCATTTTCAGCAACTTGAACCATCTGTGTATCTAAACCTTTGGCAGAGGCAGCTTCATACATAGCTACTAAAGGTGTAACACCAATACCTGAACCTAAGAAAAGTTGTGGTTCAGTCGTATTCTCTAATACGAATCCACCTACAGGCGCAGCTAAATTAATCATATCGCCTTCTTTAATCTCATCGTGTAAAATTGTTGAAACTTCGCCTTCATGTTCTGTTGTGACATCACGTTTAACGCCAAAAGTTAAATGGTTTTTTTCACCTGATACGATAGAATAGTGACGTTTAGCTCTATATGGAAGTTTATCACTAGAAACATCAACTGTGATGTATTGGCCTGGTGTAAATTCACTAAAGTCATATTCTTCAGTTTCAACTGTAAATGATTTAATGTCTTCAGATTCTTGTTTAATATTGGTAATTTTGCATGGTTTAAAACCAATCCACATCATTTGATCATAAATTTCTTTTTCAATTTGGATGAACACATCCGCAATAACGCCATATGCTTTTGCCCAAGCTTGAATGACAGGATCATTTTCTTCTAATCCTGTCACGTCTTGAATGGCTTTTAATAAATTTTCCCCCACAATTGGATAATGTTCAGCATAAACTTGTAGTGCGCAGTGTTTATATGCGACTGGCATAATGACTGGTTTAATAACACTTAAGTTATCGATATTAACCGCTGCGGCCATTACAGCTTGTGCTAATGCTGAAGATTGCATGCCTCGTTTTTGGTTCGTTTGATTAAACATGTTTAAAAGTTCAGGATGCGCTTTAAACATTTTTGGATAAAAGATTGACGTAATTTCTGTCCCTTTCTCTTTAAGTAAAGGCACCGTTTGTTTGATAATGTCTTTCTCTTGTTCTGTAAGCATGATACTCCTCCTTTAATCTGTCTATTTTGATTATTCTACTAAAAATTTCGATATTCAATTAATTGGTTTGAGAAAATATAAATAAAATGGCAAATTTGATAATTGTATGACATTTTTAATTTTTTAAATACTTATCAATAAGCATTGTGTACAATTGTCTGTTTGCACACCGACGATTGCGCACATTTATTTGACTAATTCAAAAAACATTGTTGTTTTCCTAGAAAAAAGTAAACATGATAATAAAAATGTGAAAGTGTAAATAATCACTGGCGAAGTACGAAGACTAAAGACATCTAAGATGTAATCGTATACAAATTAAAAAGGTGTAAAAATTAAAATAAAATGTGAAATAAATCACAATTTAATATTGACCCAGTACTTAATGCATGTTACATTTTATATGTGAAATAAATCACAAACTTAAAAGCGGATGACACATGACCTTTTAAGTTATGCGTTGAAAATAAAAGAGATGTTTATTTGCTTTTGTATCGTCAATAAGCAGCATTAAACTAACATATTTGAAGCTACACGTATGTTAGTGAATTAATCATAAGGGAGTTTTTGTAATGAACAAATTTAAAGGGAACAAAGTTGTATTAATAGGTAATGGTGCAGTAGGTTCAAGCTACGCATTTTCATTAGTGAACCAAAGCATTGTTGATGAATTAGTCATCATTGATTTAGACACTGAAAAAGTTCGAGGAGATGTTATGGATTTAAAACATGCCACACCATATTCTCCAACAACAGTTCGTGTGAAAGCTGGCGAATACAGTGATTGTCATGATGCGGATCTAGTTGTCATCTGTGCTGGTGCTGCACAAAAACCTGGAGAAACACGTTTAGATTTAGTATCTAAAAACTTGAAAATATTCAAATCAATTGTTGGTGAAGTAATGGCATCAAAATTTGATGGTATTTTCTTGGTAGCTACAAATCCTGTTGATATTTTAGCGTATGCAACATGGAAATTCTCTGGTTTACCTAAAGAACGTGTTATAGGTTCTGGTACAATTTTAGACTCTGCACGCTTTAGATTATTGTTAAGCGAAGCGTTCGATGTTGCGCCACGTAGCGTCGATGCTCAAATTATTGGTGAACATGGTGACACTGAATTACCAGTATGGTCACACGCTAATATTGCGGGTCAACCTTTGAAGACATTACTTGAACAACGTCCTGAGGGCAAAGCGCAAATTGAACAAATTTTTGTTCAAACACGTGATGCAGCATATGACATTATTCAAGCTAAAGGTGCCACTTATTATGGTGTTGCAATGGGATTAGCTAGAATTACTGAAGCGATTTTCAGAAATGAAGATGCCGTATTGACTGTATCAGCATTATTAGAAGGCGAATATGATGAAGAAGATGTTTATATTGGTGTTCCAGCAGTCATCAATAGAAACGGTATTCGCAACGTCGTAGAAATCCCATTAAACGACGAAGAACAAAGCAAGTTCGCACATTCAGCTAAAACATTAAAAGATATTATGGCTGAAGCAGAAGAACTTAAATAACTTTTTATAAAATCTATACCATTCCAAAAATTGTAAAACCTTACCCCAAAAATTGTATAAAGGGCTATTTGATACAACTATATGTGTCGAGTAGCCCTATTTTTAATGTAGTGAAAGTCGTTGTTGAAATTAAATTCAAATCTGGCACTTAAGCTTTAATCATAGCATTAAGATGATTGTCTAGCAGAGGCGATTTGCGGGCTCACTACAGTGCATGATGAACTTAATGCTTCAAATGTAACATTAAAAATAAAAGCAACGATGTCACTTCTTACTTCGTACATCGTTGCCATTAGTTCTGTTGATATTTCGGTTAGTCTTAATCCCCGAGCAATTCTTCAATTTCATTTTTGATAACTGTAACGTGAGGCCCATAAATTACTTGCACACCAGTGCCTTGCTGGATTACACCTTTGGCACCAGTACTTTCGAGTAATACTTTATCGACTTTGTCATTTTGATGAAGTGTGACGCGTAGTCTCGTTGCACAACAGTCAACGATTTCAATGTTATCTTTGCCTCCCAAACCAGCAACAATAGTTTGTGCTCTTTCAGTAGCCTCAACTTGTTGTGCTGCAGCTTTATCTTCTCGACCAGGTGTTTTGAAATTAAATTTCGTAATTAAGAATCTGAAAACGATGTAATACAAACAGAACCACACAATTCCAATAGGTATGACGTATAGGTAGTTTGTTTTACTATTACCTTGTAGCACACCAAAGAGTAAGAAATCGATAAAGCCTCCACTGAAGGTTTGACCAATTGTAATGTTGAAAATGTCTGCCATCATAAATGCTAATCCATCAAAGAAGGCATGGATTACATAAAGAATAGGTGCGACAAACAAGAAACTAAACTCTAAAGGTTCGGTAATACCTGTTAAAAATGAAGTGAGTGCAGCGGATAACATTAAACCGCCGACAACTTTTTTATGTTCAGGTTTAGCTGTGTGATAAATTGCAAGTGCGGCACCACATAAGCCGAACATCATCGTAATAAAACGGCCTGACATAAAGCGTGACACACCTGAATAATACTTCGTCACATCTGGATCACCAAGTTGAGCAAAGAAGATGTTCTGCGTACCTTGAACTAAGTGCCCTTTGACTTCCAAAGTACCACCAAGTGCCGTCTGCCAAAACGGTAAGTAAAAAATATGATGTAAACCGAGTGGACCTAACAATCTTAAGATGAAGCCATAAACAAAAGTACCGATGGCACCTGTTTTCGTTACAAATCCACCAACATGATAAATGCCGGCTTGTATGCTTGGCCAAATGAAAAACATCAATACACCTAAAAAGATTGCGGCAAATGCTGTGACAATAGGGACAAATCTAGAGCCACCAAAGAAACCTAAATACGGTGGTAATACTACTTTGTGATATTTGTTGTGAAGTATTGCGGTCATAATACCTGTGATAATCCCGCCAAAAACACCGGTTTCAACCGTTTGTATACCGAGCACCATGCCTTGTCCATTTTGTGCAAGCTGATCTTTTGCCAATGTGCCCGTGATAGTTAATAAGCCATTCATAGTTGCGTTCATAATTAAGAAACCGAGTAGTGCAGCTAAACCTGCAGTACCTTTATCGCTTCTAGATAATCCGATTGCGACACCAATTGCAAAGATGACTGGTAAATTTTGGAAAACAATACTACCTGCAGCTGACATTAATGTAAAAATATTTTGTAATAAGGTAATATCTAAAATAGGGTATGCTTTAACGGTGTTTGGATTACTTAATGCACCACCGATACCCAACAATAGACCTGCAGCTGGTAAGATTGCGATAGGTAGCATAAAGGACTTGCCGAACTGCTGTGCTTTTTCAAATAAAGATTTCATCAACATCCCTCCTAATTATTCTCAATATAGCTTTTGAGAAATTTAATATTAATATATATTCTGTGTATGAAAATATTTTTCATAAAAATTGTTTGAATCATGTAACAATCATATAAATTGCTGTTTATATTGTTGTGAAAATGAGTTGACAAAAGTCGGTATAGATATGTAGACATCCTATTTTTAGCGAGGTAGGTTGATAAGGCATATCGGATAAATTTATAAGCCATAAAATAGATAAATAGTGTTTGTATCCAAAAATATGAGAAAGTTAAAACTATTTTTCAAAATAAACATGATTCACCACATAAATAAATATACATAAGCTATCGATAACAACTTAAGAAAGGTGGATATATAAATGAAAAGAAAGATTATTATGGATTGTGATCCAGGACACGATGATGCAATAGCATTAATTTTAGCGGGGGCAATTGACAGTCCACTAGAGATATTAGCTGTAACAACAGTCGCAGGTAATCAATCAGTTGACAAGAATACGACAAACGCCTTGAACGTATTGGATATTATGGGACGCCAAGATATAGCAGTGGCGAAAGGTGCGGATAGGCCGTTAATTAAACCAGCTGCCTTTGCTTCTGAAATACATGGGGAATCTGGATTAGATGGTCCGAAACTACCGTCGACACCATCACGTCAAGCAGTTGCAATGCCAGCATCAGATGTGATTATAAACAAAGTGATGACGAGTGATACACCTGTAACAATTGTAGCGACAGGTCCTCTTACGAATGTAGCAACGGCATTGATTCGTGAGCCAAGAATCGCTGAGCATATTGAATCTATTACTTTGATGGGTGGTGGTACATTTGGAAATTGGACGCCTACAGCAGAATTCAATATTTGGGTAGATGCTGAAGGAGCGAAGCGTGTTTTTGAAAGTGGGATTACTATAAATGTGTTTGGTTTAGATGTAACACATCAAGTTTTAGCCGACGATCACGTGATTGAACGCTTTGAAAGTATCAATAATCCTGTTGCACAGTTCGTCGTAGAATTATTGCAATTCTTTAAGAAGACATACAAGACTCACTTTAATATGGACGGTGGTCCAATACATGATGCTTGTACAATTTTGTATTTGTTACAACCAGAATTGTTTACAATGGTACCCGTTAATATCGACATTGAACATCAAAGTCCACTAACTTATGGTACTATGGCTGTCGATTTAAATCATGTTACAGGTAAGCCTGCCAATGCTTATTTTGCTACAGCAGTTGATGTTGAAGAAGTGTGGAACTTGATAGATCATAAGTTACGTACATACGAATAATAATACTTAATTAAATAGATACAGTTAGCCCTAAGGTGCCTGATATAAGCGTCCTTAGGGTTTTTGTAGTGGATTACAATGGTCATGACAATTTGATAATGATTGAGATATGTATGTTAAAAATGCTTCAAAAAACACAAAATACAAAAATATATTCGAAATTTCAATTGCTTTATTTTAAAAGATTAAAATCACAAAAAATATAGATATAATTGAAATGTTGTTAAAACATCACAATGATGTACATGCTCATTTTGAAAATATGTGTTCAAAGTGTGTACATCGGTGTGACGATTGATGATAAATTGAGCTCAGATGCTCAAAGGAGGATCGAACATGAACGGGGATAATCAGCAAATACTCAGAGAAATTGTATTGAATCCTACTATTCATGGTAAAGAACTTGAATCGATATTTGGTTTGTCTCGTAGACAACTAGGATATCGCATTCAAAAAATCAATTTGTGGCTTGAACAAGAGGGTTATCCAAAACTTGAAAGAACAAGCCAAGGAAATTTTATTGTAAGTTCTGAAATCATGACGTTGTTCAAACGAGATGTATCAGAGCAGCAAATGTTAAACGGCAACAATGTCATTTTTAGCATAGAAACACGTCGTTATTATTTAATGCTCATGCTTTTTAGTAAGGAAAACGCAATGTCTCTAAACCATTTTTCAATTGATTTACAAGTCAGTAAAAATACTGTCATTCACGATATAAATCATGTGAAAGAGCAATTGGAAAATCATGGTTTGTCACTTAAGTATTCTCGAAAACATGGTTATGAAATTGTTGGTGATGAATTTGAAGTTCGCCGTTTCTTCATTAAGTTGATTGATCAAAGGTTGAATCATGATATTACTAAAAGTGAAGTTTTAAAGGCGCTCAACTTAACATTCGAAGATATCGCATATCAAAAAGACAAAATCAAACAGGTAGAACAATTTTTGAAGAGTCGCTTTATAGACAAATCACTTAGTTCATTGCCTTATGTCCTTTGTGTGATTCGTAGACGAATTCAAAGTGGTCATGTGATGAATCCATTAAATATTAATTATCAGTATTTGAGGGATACGAAAGAATATCAAGCAACGGAGATTATGACGCAACTTGAGCCGGATTTGCCAGAAGCGGAAAAGTTATATTTGACATTACACTTACTTTCAACAAGTGTGCAATGGACTGATTTGCAGGAATCAGATAACATATCGAATTTAACGATGGCTATCGCTCAAATGATTCACCATTTTGAACAAATCACTTTTATTAACATTGAAGATAAGGAGAAATTATCACAGCAACTCTTGTTACATTTAACGCCTGCTTTTTATAGGATTAAATATAACTTAACGGATCGTGATGAATTAATAAATCCTTTACAAGGAAATTATCAATCCTTATTTCATATGGTGAAACAATCATGTCAATCGTTAACTGAATATTTCGGAAAATCGTTACCTGATAATGAAATAGCATATTTAACCATGTTGTTCGGAGGTAGTTTGAGACGTCAAGATGAAAACTTCGATGGCAAGATAAAAGCTATTATCGTGTGTACACAAGGCACGTCAGTATCACAAATGATGTTATACGAGTTGCGAAACTTATTTCCAGAAATTATTTTCTTAGATGCGATTTCACTTAGAACATTTGAAAATTACACATTAGATTATGACATCGTCTTTTCACCAATGTTTGTCCTAACACATAAAAAATTATTTATCACAAAAGTAGCTTTATCTGAAAATGAGCAACGAAAGTTACGTAAAGAAGTGATGAAGTACATTAATAAGGAATCGGCTGACATTGATAAGGAAATAAACAAGTTAATGGCATTAATTGAACGCACTACGACAGTTAATGACATTACAGAACTACGTGATGGTTTAGAAGATTTTATTGCGAATTATAATTCAATTTCAACCATTAATGGATCGATTGTCACACAAAATAAGACATTAGATTTAGCTGACTTGATACCGGCAAGGCACGTGAAAAGAATACATCATGTTGAAAATATTGATGAAGCTATTGCTAAAGCAAGTGATGTGTTAGTTGCTAATCATTTTATTGATATTAAATATATTCATGAGATGCAACAGGCATTTGATGATTCGTATATGGTTATCATGCAAAATATTGCTATTCCACATGCATACTCTGAAAAGCATGTACATAAAACGGCGATGAGTATGATGATATTACAAGAACCAATATACATGTCAGATGGCACAGCAATCCATATTATTGTACCTATTGCTGCTGTTGATAAAGTGACACACTTAAGAGCGTTACTACAATTGAGAGATGTGGCGCAAGACAATGACGCAATTAAGCGCATCATACAAAGTCGCAAAAATTCTGATGTAAATGAGATTTTAAAAAATTATTCAAATAAAGAAGCGAGGGAAAATGGATGGGACAGCAATTAGTGCATAAAGAAAATATAATGCTCAATTTGTCGGCAACTGATAAAGAATCCGTATTGTCACAAATGTCAGATGTGTTATTTCAAAATGGGTTCGTGAAGTCAACGTTTAAAGATGCAGTCATCGATAGAGAAAAAGAATTTGCTACTGGTTTACCAACGCATCTATGTTCGGTCGCTATACCGCATACAGATGTCGAACATATTAACTATAGAACGATAGGTGTGGCTGTTCTAGAAAAAGAAGTGCCGTTTATTGAAATGGGAACACTTGATCAACAGACAGAAGTGAAAATCGTTTTTATGTTAGCAATGAATAAAGTAGATGATCAACTTAAGCTGTTACAACAGTTGATGCAAATTTTTCAAAGTGAAGAAAAATTGGAGCAGATTCTACGAACGAAAGATGAAACAATTTTAGCAACACTAATCAATGATTATTTGGAATATAACTAAAAATTAATTGGAGGAATTGAAAATGAAACAAGTATTAGTAGCGTGTGGTGCAGGTATTGCAACGTCAACAGTAGTAAATAATGCAATTGAGGAAATGGCAAAGGAACACAATATTAAAGTAGATATTAAACAAATCAAAATTACAGAAGTTGGACCTTATGAAGACACTGCAGATTTATTAGTTACAACTGCAATGACAAAAAAAGAATATAAATTCCCAGTTATCAACGCACGTAATTTCTTAACTGGTATTGGTATTGAAGAAACAAAACAACAAATCTTAACAGAGTTACAAAAATAACGGAATTGATATGTAACGTGGGTCAATAACATATAAATATATGCAAATTGCATATAAATGACTATCACGACAAATGATTGTTGATGACATAGAAACGCAGTGACTGTAATTCAAAGGGACTGCAGTCGAATGTAGTAAGGGTTGTCGTTGAAATGACCGTAACGTCAAATGTAATCACAATCGGAAAGTATCGTGACAATGCATATATAACAGGGAGGGTTTAAATATGAGTTACTTCACTGATTTTGTAAGGGGATTTTTAGATTTAGGTGCAACTGTTATTTTACCGGTTGTCATATTCTTGCTTGGCCTATTCTTTAGGCAGAAAATTGGAGCGGCATTTAGGTCTGGTTTAACAATAGGTGTGGCTTTTGTAGGGATTTTCTTAGTCATCGATTTATTAGTTAAAAATTTAGGGCCAGCAGCACAAGCGATGGTTAAAAATTTAGGCGTCAGTCTGAATGTGATTGATGTAGGTTGGCCAGCAACATCATCTATCGCTTGGGCATCATCTGTCGCAGCATTTATTATTCCACTCGGAATCATAGTTAACGTTGTATTGCTAGTAACTAAAGTGACAAAGACGATGAATGTAGATATTTGGAATTTTTGGCATTATACGTTTACAGCAGCAATGGTTTATGCCGTATCAGGCAGTATTTGGCAAGCGTTATTAGCAGCAGTTATTTTCCAAGTTATCTGTTTGAAAGTAGCAGATTGGACAGCACCGATGATGAGTGAGTTCTTTGATTTACCAGGTGTATCGATTGCGACAGGAAGCACAATTTCTTATGCACCAGGTATTTACTTAGTTAAATTGTTACAAAAAGTACCCGGTCTGAATAAGTTAGATGCTGATCCTGAAACAATTCAAAAACGTTTTGGCGCATTTGGAGAGTCTATATTTGTCGGCTTAATTTTAGGTTTAGGTATTGGTGTGTTAGCAGGTTACAAACCTGGAGACATCATTAATTTAGGAATGTCAATGGCTGCAGTAATGGTATTAATGCCTAGAATGGTAAAAATCTTAATGGAAGGTTTAATGCCAGTTTCAGAGTCTGCAAGAACATGGCTAAATAAACGTTTTGGCGAACGTGAAATTTATATTGGATTGGATGCGGCTGTAGCATTAGGTCATCCAGCGGTTATTTCGACAGCATTAATTTTAGTACCTATCACTGTTTTATTAGCCGTTATTTTACCAGGAAACCAAGTACTACCTTTTGGTGACTTAGCAACGATACCATTTGTTGTCGCGTTTATTGTTGGTGCAGCAAGAGGAAACATTATTCATTCTGTCATTGTGGGCACGATTATGATTGCAATTTCATTATATATTGCAACAGACGTAGCACCTATTTTCACAGATATGGCGAAAGGTACGAATGTACAAATGCCAAAAGGTTCATCTGAAATTTCAAGTATTGATCAAGGTGGTAATATCGTTAACTATCTTATCTTTAAACTATTTAGTCTATTCAATTAAAAATCGAGGTGTTTGTGGTGAAAGCTTTAGTAAAAACAAGAGAAGGACATGGCAACTTAGAACTTCTTGATAAAGAAGTTGCAACACCGCTAGATGATAAAGTAAAGATTAAAGTACATTATGCAGGAATTTGTGGCACAGACATTCATACTTATGAAGGGCATTATAAAGTTAATTTTCCAGTGACATTAGGTCATGAATTTTCTGGTGAAATCGTTGAAGTTGGAGCAGACGTTAAAGATTTTAAAGTTGGTGACCGTGTCACTTCTGAAACGACATTCTATGTTTGTAATGAGTGTGAATACTGTAAATCAAAAGACTATAATTTATGCAACCATCGAAAAGGTATTGGAACACAAGTTGATGGCGCATTTACTAATTATGTCATTGCACGTGAAGAAAGTTTGCATCATATTCCAGATGAAGTATCGTATCAGTCTGCAGCTATGACAGAACCATTAGCATGTGCACATCATGGCGTTTCTAAGATTCAAGTCAATTCAGGCGATGTAGCAGTTGTAATGGGACCTGGGCCAATCGGATTACTTGTAGCACAAGTGTTAAAAAGTAAAGGCGCAACTGTTGTGGTAACTGGATTGGACAATGACAAAGTCAGATTAGATAAAGCAGAAGCATTGCACATGGATTATGTAGTCAATTTACAACAAACAGACTTAAAAACGTATATCAATGGAATTACAGACGGTTACGGTGCAGATGTTGTTGTTGAATGTTCAGGTGCAGTTCCAGCAGCACGACAAGGTTTGGATATTTTACGCAAAAAAGGTTTCTACAGTCAAATAGGTATTTTTAAGGATGCTGAAATTCCATTTGATATGGAAAAAGTGATTCAAAAAGAAATAACAGTTGTTGGTAGTAGAAGTCAAAAGCCAGCAGATTGGGAACCTTCATTGCAACTTATGGCGGATGGTTTAGTAAATGCTGAAGCTTTGGTGACAAAAATATATGATATTTCGAAATGGGACGAGGCGTATCAACATTTAAAATCTGGCGAAGGTATTAAAGCATTACTTAAGCCGCTCGATTTAGATGAAAATGAAGGAGAGAATTAATATGGTAGAATCAATGCTAACTTTTATGCTTGGGCCATTAAGACAAATCACTGATTTTTATATGGAACATTTACTCGTAAGTAATTCCATTGTCATTGCAGGTTATTTTGCGACAGGTATTTTTAAAAAGAAAAAAGTTGTGAATTAAATCAAATTTGAGGTGATTTACAAGTGAAAGCATTGAAATTATATGGCGTGGAAGATTTACGGTATGAGGATAATGAAAAGCCAGTCATTGAAAGTGCGAATGACGTTATTGTTAAAGTACGAGCGACTGGCATATGTGGTTCAGACACGTCACGATACAAAAAAATGGGGCCATACATTAAAGGTATGCCATTTGGTCATGAATTTTCAGGTGTTGTAGATGCCATTGGAAGTGATGTTACGCATGTTAATGTAGGCGACAAAGTGACAGGTTGCCCAGCAATACCTTGTTATCAATGCGAGTATTGTTTAAAAGGTGAATATGCACGATGTGAAAAGTTATTCGTTATTGGCTCATATGAACCTGGATCGTTCGCGGAATATGTCAAATTGCCAGCGCAAAATGTTTTAAAGGTTCCAGACAATGTTGATTACATTGAAGCAGCAATGGTTGAGCCATCAGCCGTTGTTGCGCATGGGTTTTATAAATCGAATATACAACCTGGTATGACTGTTGCAGTAATGGGGTGTGGCAGTATAGGTTTGTTAGCTATTCAATGGGCACGAATATTTGGTGCTGCACATATCATCGCTATAGATATAGATGCGCATAAACTAGATATTGCAACATCATTGGGCGCACATCAAACAATCAATTCAAAAGAAGAAAATCTTGAGAAATTCATCGAAAATCATTACGCCAATCAAATCGATTTAGCTATAGAATCATCAGGTGCTAAAGTTACGATTGGTCAAATATTGACGCTACCTAAAAAAGGTGGCGAGGTGGTATTACTCGGAATACCATATGATGATATTGAGATTGATCGCGTTCATTTTGAAAAAATTCTGCGTAACGAGTTGACAGTATGTGGCTCTTGGAACTGTTTGTCCAGTAATTTTCCGGGCAAAGAGTGGACGGCAACCTTACATTATATGAAGACGAAAGATATTAATGTAAAGCCTATTATTTCTCATTTTTTACCGTTAGAAAAAGGCCCAGAGACATTTGATAAATTAGTTAACAAGAAAGAACGATTTGATAAAGTCATGTTTACGATTTATTAGTATGCACCTTTGAGGACGAAAACACTGGTATAGTTATAGCTATGAAAGTGCGAATGCCGTCTGGTCTACAGATACTATCGAAATAACTCATCTTCGAATATACGTTGCTAAATAGCCGGTTTACTTGTGTGAAATATGCTTGTGAATCGGTTGTTTTGCATTTTGTATACTTAAAATGAGATGGCAATATTTGATAATTTTTAAAGTGAAAATCAAGTACAGCCACTTAATAAGATAAATTTATTATAATATATGGTAAAATGATGGCAGTAATAATGAATTTGAAAAAGAGTAAACATTAATACCTTTAACAATTTAATATCGTCAGAGTTAATGATTAACTGCATGGCAAAACAACTTAGAATGGTCAGTTACAAAAATACATTTTTATAAAAAATTATCACACTATTGTGACAACTATCTTTGGATTAATAAAAGAGGCAAGTGAGCAATAGGTTAGGCTTATGTGCGGGCATAGGTCAGTAATGTATAAATGGAAATGATGTAATGACAGAATGGAGGACAACATGATTTATGCAGGTATTTTAGCAGGAGGTATTGGTTCGAGAATGGGGAACGTGCCATTACCAAAACAATTTTTAGATATTGATAATAAACCGATTTTAATCCATACAATTGAGAAGTTCATTTTAGTGAGTGAATTTAATGAGATTATTATCGCAACGCCAGCACAGTGGATTTCCCATACACAGGATATTTTAAAAAAATATAACATTACAGATCAACGTGTCAAAGTAGTTGCAGGTGGTACGGATCGAAATGAAACAATTATGAACATTATCGACCATATTCGCAATGTAAATGGAATTAATAATGATGATGTGATTGTAACTCATGATGCCGTAAGACCATTTTTAACTCAACGTATTATTAAAGAGAACATTGAAGTAGCAGCAAAATATGGTGCAGTAGATACAGTCATTGAAGCAATTGATACGATTGTAATGTCTAAAGATAAACAGAACATACACAGTATCCCTGTAAGGAATGAAATGTATCAAGGCCAAACACCACAATCATTTAATATTAAATTATTACAAGATAGTTATCGCGCCTTAAGTAGTGAACAAAAAGAAATCTTATCAGATGCATGTAAAATCATTGTCGAATCTGGACATGCAGTTAAATTGGTACGTGGAGAACTATACAACATTAAAGTGACAACACCGTATGATTTAAAAGTAGCAAATGCCATTATTCAAGGTGATATTGCCGATGATTAATCAAGTATATCAACTCGTTGCACCGAGACAGTTCGACGTCACATATAATAATGTTGATATTTATGGTAATCATGTCATCGTAAGACCTTTATACTTGTCTATTTGTGCAGCTGATCAAAGGTATTACACAGGTCGAAGAGATGAAAATGTACTACGCAAAAAATTACCAATGTCATTAGTTCATGAAGCTGTTGGTGAAGTTGTATTTGATAGTAAAGGGGTATTTGAAAAAGGTACGAAAGTAGTAATGGTACCGAATACACCTACAGAGCAACATCATATTATTGCGGAGAATTACTTAGCCTCTAGTTATTTTAGATCTAGTGGTTATGATGGTTTTATGCAAGACTACGTTGTGATGGCACATGATCGTATCGTTCCGCTGCCTAATGACATTGATTTGAGTACGATTTCATACACAGAGTTAGTGTCAGTAAGTTATCATGCTATACAACGATTTGAACGTAAATCTATACCTTTGAAAACCAGCTTTGGTATTTGGGGTGATGGTAACTTAGGTTATATTACTGCTATTTTGCTACGTAAGTTGTACCCAGAAGCTAAAACTTATGTATTTGGTAAGACAGACTATAAATTAAGTCATTTTTCATTTGTAGATGACATCTTTACAGTAAATCAAATACCAGATGATCTTAAAATTGATCATGCATTTGAATGTGTTGGAGGTAAAGGAAGTCAAGTTGCACTTCAACAAATAGTTGAACATATTTCACCAGAAGGCAGTATTGCTTTGTTAGGCGTAAGTGAATTACCCGTGGAAGTGAATACACGATTAGTACTTGAAAAAGGATTAACGTTGATTGGTAGTAGTCGAAGCGGCTCTAAAGATTTTGAGCAAGTTGTTGATTTATATCGTAAGTACCCAGACATTGTTGAAAAGTTAGCATTATTAAAAGGACATGAAATTAATGTATGTACGATGCAAGATATCGTCCAAGCGTTTGAAATGGATTTATCGACATCTTGGGGAAAAACAGTATTGAAATGGACGATTTAATAAACCGATGGGGGAATAACAATGACAAAAACGAAACAAGCAATACATATTGATAACATATACTGGGAACGTGTTCAGTTATATATTGAAGGACATAGTGAAGGTGTCGATTTAACATCAGGACAATTTGTTCTGAGGAATTTAACCGAAACAAAAACATTAGAAGCAAATGAAATGAAAATAGACGGTAATACATTTATATGTAGATTCAACGTCGCAATATTAGACGATGGGTATTATTTACCAATGGATAAATATTTATTTGTTTATCATGACCAGTTAGAGTATATTGGACAACTTAATCCAAATATTATTGATCAAGCTTATGAGGGATTAAATGAAGAGCAAATTGAAGAATACAATGAGCTGACTACACAAAATGGAAAAGCAAACTATTTATTAGCGTATGATGCTAAAGTTTTCCGTAAAGGTGGCGTATCACAACATACTGTCTATACCATTACTCCGGAAATAGCAAGTGACGTTAACGAATTTGTATTTGATATTGAAATCACCTTACCTCAAGAGAAATCAGGGGTCATTGCGACAAGTGCACACTGGCTTCATAAACAAGGTCATAAAGCTTCATTTGAAAGTAGAAGTTTCTTATTTAAAGCTATTTTTAATATTACAAAGTTACTACATATTAAAAGAAGCAAAACAATATTATTCACATCAGATTCGCGTCCGAATTTATCAGGGAATTTCAAGTATGTATATGATGAGTTACTACGCCAAAAAGTAGATTTTGATTATGATATTAAAACGGTATTTAAGGCGAATATTACGGATAGACGTAAATGGAGAGACAAGTTTAGATTGCCATATTTACTTGGTAAGGCAGATTATATTTTTGTTGATGATTTCCATCCATTAATTTATACGGTTCGCTTTAGACCATCACAAGAAATTATTCAAGTGTGGCATGCCGTTGGTGCTTTTAAAACAGTTGGCTTTAGTCGTACAGGTAAAAAAGGTGGTCCATTTATCGATTCATTAAACCATCGTAGTTACACGAAAGCATATGTTTCATCAGAAACCGATATTCCATTTTATGCTGAAGCATTTGGAATTAGAGAAGAAAATGTTGTACCAACAGGTGTACCACGTACTGATGTACTATTTGATGAAGCTTATGCAACACAAATTAAACAAGAGATGGAAGATGAATTGCCAATTATAAAAGGTAAGAAAGTTATTCTATTCGCACCGACATTTAGAGGTAATGGTCACGGTACGGCACATTATCCATTTTTTAAAATTGATTTTGAACGTTTAGCAAGATACTGCGAGAAGCATAATGCAGTTGTGTTATTCAAAATGCATCCGTTCGTAAAAAATAGACTTAATATTTCACGTGAACATAGACAATACTTTATCGATGTGTCAGATCATCGTGAAGTTAACGATATTCTCTTTGTTACAGACTTGTTGATTAGTGATTATTCATCTTTAATATATGAATATGCAGTATTTA
>NZ_KV839069.1:15879-21223 GCF_001838845.1 Staphylococcus sp. HMSC36A10 | reverse complement strand
CTTTAATATATGAATATGCAGTATTTAAAAAGCCGATGATTTTCTATGCATTTGACTTAGAAGATTACATTACGACGCGTGATTTCTATGAACCATATGAATCATTTGTTCCAGGTAAAATTGTACAATCCTTTGATGCATTAATGGATGCTTTGGACAATGAAGATTATGAGGTTGAAAAAGTTGTACCATTCTTAGATAAACATTTTAAATATCAAGATGGTCGCTCAAGTGAACGTTTAGTCAAAGATTTGTTTAGACGCTAATGTTGGCATATATTACTTGCCATGCAAATGAGTCATAAGGCATAGTTTTCAAGAAGGGTTCTGACAATGAAGTGAGCAACATGTCATGATGAGAAGCAGGACTATACAATGAGAATAACCTTTTGATTTTTCATGCATAAGGCGATTCAATCAAAAGCAATCACCTTCCAACTGAATTGTCATTTTGTAAAATAAAATAATCGATCCAATCGTTATCTAATTCATAAATGTGTAAACACATACGTTATGAATGGATAACGATTTTTTGTTATGTTAAAGTGGTACATTAATCATGTATTTCGTATGATAATTAACGACAAGTGTAATGGTTAAATGTATTTTATGATGAAATGCTATAATAGGCATGGTTACAATGAGCTTGCTCATACATATTAATATAATTACAAAAACACGTCGGAGGTACGACATGATTAAAAATACAATTAAAAAATTGATAGAACATAGTATATATACGACTTTTAAATTACTATCAAAATTGCCAAACAAGAATCTAATTTATTTTGAAAGCTTTCATGGTAAACAATACAGCGACAACCCCAAAGCATTATATGAATACTTAACTGAACATAGCGATGCCCAATTAATATGGGGTGTGAAAAAAGGATATGAACACATATTCCAACAGCACAATGTACCATATGTTACAAAGTTTTCAATGAAATGGTTTTTAGCGATGCCAAGAGCGAAAGCGTGGATGATTAACACACGTACACCAGATTGGTTATATAAATCACCGCGAACGACGTACTTACAAACATGGCATGGCACGCCATTAAAAAAGATTGGTTTGGATATTAGTAACGTTAAAATGCTAGGAACAAATACTCAAAATTACCAAGATGGCTTTAAAAAAGAAAGCCAACGGTGGGATTATCTAGTGTCACCTAATCCATATTCGACATCGATATTTCAAAATGCATTTCATGTTAGTCGAGATAAGATTTTGGAAACAGGTTATCCAAGAAATGATAAATTATCACATAAACGCAATGATACTGAATATATTAATGGTATTAAGACAAGATTAAATATTCCATTAGATAAAAAAGTGATTATGTACGCGCCAACTTGGCGTGACGATGAAGCGATTCGAGAAGGTTCATATCAATTTAATGTTAACTTTGATATAGAAGCTTTGCGTCAAGCGCTGGATGATGATTATGTTATTTTATTACGCATGCATTATTTAGTTGTGACACGTATTGATGAACATGATGATTTTGTGAAAGACGTTTCAGATTATGAAGACATTTCGGATTTATACTTAATCAGCGATGCGTTAGTTACCGACTACTCATCTGTCATGTTCGACTTCGGTGTATTAAAGCGTCCGCAAATTTTCTATGCATATGACTTAGATAAATATGGCGATGAGCTTAGAGGTTTTTACATGGATTATAAAAAAGAGTTGCCAGGTCCAATTGTTGAAAATCAAACAGCACTCATTGATGCATTAAAACAAATCGATGAGACTGCAAATGAGTATATTGAAGCACGAACGGTATTTTATCAAAAATTCTGTTCATTAGAAGATGGACAAGCGTCACAACGAATTTGCCAAACGATTTTTAAGTGATAACTTAAAAACAATAAAAAATTATAAATTAATTAGTTAAGTGATATAAATAATAAACGAAATGTTTGCTTGTATGTTATTATTTGTGTATGAAAACGTCTGATATAATGTAATATAGGTTTAAACAAAATATGCTAAAATATAAGCAAAATATGTATAATTTTAAGTAATACACAGACATTTAGAGTTTTGATTTTAAAATGAGTTTTCAATTGGAAAATGCAACGAAATTTAAATAATTAAATATAGATATAGTTGAATGGAGGAAGTATTTTATGAAATACGCTGGTATTCTAGCTGGAGGTATAGGCTCAAGAATGGGTAACGTACCTTTACCTAAACAATTTTTAGATTTAGACAACAAACCGATTTTAATCCATACATTAGAAAAATTTATTTTAATTAATGATTTTGAAAAAATTATTATCGCGACGCCACAACAATGGATGACGCATACGAAAGATACACTTAGAAAATTCAAAATTTCTGATGAAAGAATTGAAGTCATTCAAGGTGGTAGCGATCGTAACGATACAATTATGAATATCGTTAAACATATTGAATCAACAAATGGTATTAACGATGACGATGTCATTGTGACACATGATGCAGTTAGACCATTTTTAACGCATCGTATTATTAAAGAAAATATTCAAGCTGCTTTAGAGTACGGTGCAGTAGATACAGTGATTGATGCTATAGATACGATTGTTACATCTAAAGATAATCAAACGATTGATGCAATTCCAGTGCGTAATGAAATGTACCAAGGTCAAACACCTCAATCGTTTAATATTAATTTATTAAAAGAAAGCTATGCACAGTTGAGTGATGAGCAAAAGAGTATTTTATCTGATGCTTGTAAGATTATTGTAGAAACAAACAAACCGGTTCGACTTGTAAAAGGTGAGTTATATAACATTAAAGTAACAACACCTTACGATTTAAAAGTAGCGAATGCTATTATTCGAGGTGGTATTGCCGATGATTAATCAAGTATATCAATTAGTTGCACCTAGACAATTTGAAGTTACGTATAACAACGTAGATATTTACAGTGACTATGTCATTGTACGTCCTTTATATATGTCAATTTGTGCTGCCGATCAAAGATATTATACTGGTAGCCGTGATGAGAATGTCTTATCTCAGAAATTGCCAATGTCTTTAATTCATGAAGGTGTTGGTGAGGTCGTATTTGACAGTAAAGGTGTGTTTAATAAAGGTACAAAAGTAGTTATGGTACCGAATACGCCGACAGAAAAAGACGATGTCATTGCTGAAAACTATTTAAAATCGAGCTACTTCAGATCAAGTGGACATGATGGGTTTATGCAAGATTTTGTGTTGCTAAATCATGATAGAGCTGTACCACTACCTGATGATATTGATTTAAGTATTATTTCATATACAGAGCTTGTAACAGTAAGTTTGCATGCTATTCGTCGTTTTGAAAAGAAATCTATTTCAAATAAAAATACATTTGGTATTTGGGGTGATGGTAACTTAGGTTACATTACAGCCATTTTATTACGTAAATTATATCCAGAGTCTAAAATATATGTCTTTGGTAAAACAGATTATAAATTGAGTCACTTCTCATTTGTTGATGATGTCTACTTTATTAATAAAATACCTGAAGGCTTAACATTTGATCATGCATTTGAGTGTGTGGGTGGTCGCGGTAGTCAATCAGCCATAAATCAAATGATCGATTACATTTCACCAGAAGGAAGCATTGCACTGTTAGGTGTAAGTGAGTTCCCAGTAGAAGTTAATACACGTCTAGTATTGGAAAAAGGACTAACGTTGATTGGTAGTAGTCGAAGTGGTTCAAAAGATTTCCAAGATGTTGTAGACTTATACATTCAATACCCAGATATTGTAGATAAATTAGCGTTGTTAAAAGGTCAAGAATTTGAAATTGCAACAATTAATGATCTTACAGAAGCTTTTGAAGCAGACCTGTCTACATCTTGGGGTAAAACAGTATTAAAATGGATTATGTAAATAGAAAAGGATGAATTAACGTTGGTTAAAAGTAAGATATATATAGATAAAATCTATTGGGAACGTGTTCAGTTATTCGTTGAAGGACATAGTGAAAACCTAGATTTAGAAGATAGTAATTTTGTATTAAGAAATTTAACTGAGACACGTACAATGAAGGCGAATGATGTCAAAATAGATGGGAATCAATTCGTTTGTCGTTTCAATGTAGCTATCTTAGATAATGGTTATTACTTACCTGAAGATAAGTACTTATTAGTGAATGAGCAAGAACTTGATTATATTGCACAGTTAAACCCAGATGTGATTAATGATGCATATCAAAATCTAAAGCCAGAACAAGAAGAAGAATACAACGAATTAGAAACACAAAATGGTAAAATCAATTTCTTATTGCAGACTTACCTAAAAGAATTTAGAAAAGGCGGCATTTCGAAGAAAACGGTTTATACTGTTACACCTGAAATTTCTAGCGATGTTAATGAATTTGTCCTTGATGTTGTTGTAACGACTCCGGAAGTTAAAAGTATTTATATCGTTCGTAAATATAAAGAATTACGTAAGTATTTCCGCAAACAATCATTTAATACAAGACAATTTATTTTTAAAGCGATATTTAATACGACGAAATTTTTCCACTTGAAAAAAGGGAATACGGTGTTGTTCACATCAGACTCTAGACCAACGATGTCTGGAAACTTTGAATACATCTATAACGAAATGTTACGTCAAAATTTAGATAAAAAGTATGATATTCACACTGTTTTTAAAGCGAATATTACAGATAGACGTGGCATCATCGACAAGTTTAGATTGCCATATTTACTTGGGAAGGCAGACTACATCTTTGTTGATGACTTTCACCCATTGATTTATACAGTGCGTTTTAGACGTTCTCAAGAAGTTATTCAAGTATGGCATGCCGTTGGTGCCTTTAAAACAGTTGGCTTTAGTCGTACTGGTAAAAAGGGTGGACCATTTATTGATTCATTAAATCATCGTAGCTATACAAAAGCTTATGTATCATCTGAAACCGATATTCCATTCTACGCTGAAGCATTTGGTATTAAAGAGAAAAATGTAGTGCCTACAGGTGTTCCACGTACTGATGTACTATTTGATGAAGCTTATGCGACACAGATCAAACAAGAGATGGAAGATGAATTACCAATTATTAAAGGTAAGAAAGTCATTCTTTTCGCACCAACATTTAGAGGTAGTGGTCATGGTACAGCACATTACCCATTTTTCAAAATTGATTTTGAACGTTTAGCAAGATATTGCGAAAAAAATAACGCGGTTGTATTATTTAAAATGCATCCATTTGTGAAAAATAGACTTAATATTGCAGACAAACATAAACAATATTTTGTTGACGTTTCTGACTTTAGAGAAGTTAATGATATACTGTTCATAACAGATTTATTAATTAGTGACTATTCATCTTTAATATATGAATATGCAGTATTTA
>NZ_KV839069.1:0-15779 GCF_001838845.1 Staphylococcus sp. HMSC36A10 | reverse complement strand
CTTTAATATATGAATATGCAGTATTTAAAAAGCCAATGATTTTCTATGCATTTGATTTAGAAGATTATATTACGACGCGTGATTTTTATGAACCATATGAATCATTTGTTCCAGGTAAAATTGTGCAATCATTTGACGCATTAATGGACGCCTTGGACAATGAAGATTATGAAGGAGAAAAAGTCATTCCATTCTTAGATAAACATTTTAAATATCAAGATGGCCGATCAAGTGAGCGTTTAGTCAGAAATTTATTTGGTAGCTAAGTTTATATAGTAGTCAAAGTGGGAGAGGTATAATGATGAAATTTTCAGTAATAGTTCCAACATACAATTCAGAAAAGTATATAACAGAATTACTTAATAGCCTTGCGAAACAAGATTTTCCGAAAACTGAATTTGAAGTGGTTGTAGTTGATGACTGTTCAACAGATCAAACGTTACAAATAGTTGAAAAGTATCGCAATAAATTGAACTTGAAAGTAAGTCAACTCGAAACAAATTCTGGTGGTCCAGGTAAACCTAGAAATGTGGCGTTAAAACAAGCAGAAGGTGAATTTGTATTATTTGTGGACTCCGATGACTATATAAACAAAGAGACTTTAAAAGATGCAGCAGCATTTATTGATGAACATCACTCCGATGTCTTATTGATTAAAATGAAAGGTGTTAATGGTCGTGGTGTACCACAATCTATGTTTAAAGAAACAGCACCTGAAGTTACTTTGTTAAATTCAAGAATTATCTATACTTTAAGCCCGACTAAAATCTATAGAACAACATTACTAAAAGATAATGACATTTATTTTCCAGAAGAATTAAAGAGTGCAGAAGATCAATTATTTACAATGAAAGCATATTTGAATGCAAATCGAATCAGTGTGTTAAGTGATAAAGCGTATTATTATGCTACAAAGCGTGAAGGTGAACATATGAGTAGTGCGTATGTTTCACCTGAAGACTTTTACGAAGTCATGAGATTGATTGCTGTAGAAATATTAAATGCAGATTTAGAAGAAGCTCATAAAGATCAAATCTTAGCAGAATTTTTAAATCGTCATTTTAGTTTTTCTCGTACGAATGGCTTCTCACTTAAAGTTAAACTAGAAGATCAACCGCAATGGATTAATGCTCTAGGAGACTTTATACAAGCAGTTCCAGAACGTGTAGATGCATTGGTGATGAGTAAATTACGACCATTGTTGCACTACGCGAGAGCGAAAGATATAGACAACTATAGAACTGTAGAAGAAAGTTACCGTCAAGGTCAATACTACCGTTTTGATATTGTAGATGGTAAATTAAACATTCAATTCAATGAAGGCGAACCATACTTTGAAGGCATTGATATCGCTAAGCCAAAAGTGAAAATGACAGCATTTAAATTTGATAATCATAAAATTGTTACAGAGCTAACGTTAAATGAATTTATGATTGGCGAAGGACATTATGATGTCAGACTTAAATTACATTCACGAAACAAGAAGCACACAATGTATGTACCTTTAAGTGTCAATGCGAATAAACAATATCGTTTTAACATTATGTTAGAAGATATTAAAGCGTATTTACCTAAAGAAAAAATTTGGGATGTTTTCTTAGAAGTCCAAATAGGTACGGAAGTATTTGAAGTGCGTGTTGGTAATCAACGTAATAAATATGCATATACTGCAGAAACAAGTGCATTAATTCATTTGAATAATGATTTTTATAGATTAACACCGTATTTCACAAAAGACTTTAATAACATTTCGTTATACTTTACAGCTATTACATTAACGGATTCAATCTCATTGAAGTTAAAAGGTAAAAACAAAATCATTTTAACTGGTCTGGATCTTGGTTATGTATTTGAAGAAGGTATGGCTAGTGTCGTGCTAAAAGACGACATGATTATGGGAATGTTAAGCCAAACGTCAGAAAACGAAGTGGAAATCTTACTTAGTAAAGATATTAAGAAGCGAGACTTCAAAAATATTGTTAAGTTAAACACTGCACATATGACTTACTCGCTAAAATAAATAATAAATGCCCTCAAATCTATGTGAACTAACATGATTTGAGGGTTTTATTTTACTATTTATGAAATGATTATGACATTTCCCTGATTTTCATTTTCATATACATTAAATTGTATACACTGAAAATGAGGAGGTCGTCTATAATGATAAATAAAAATGACATAGTAGCAGATGTAGTAACAGATTATCCGAAAGCAGCAGATATTTTTAGAAGCGTAGGTATAGACTTTTGTTGCGGTGGACAAGTAAGTATAGAAGCAGCATCCTTAGAAAAGAAAAATGTAGATTTGAACGAATTATTACAGCGTCTCAATGACGTTGAACAAACGAATACACCAGGTTCGCTTAACCCTAAATTTTTAAATGTTTCGTCACTTATTCAATATATTCAAGCAGCATATCATGAACCTCTTAGAGAAGAATTTAAAAATTTAACACCTTATGTGACGAAATTATCGAAAGTACATGGACCTAACCATCCATATTTAGTCGAGTTAAAAGAAACATATGATACATTTAAAAATGGCATGTTAGAGCATATGCAAAAAGAAGATGATGTTGATTTTCCAAAACTAATTAAATATGAACAAGGTGAAGTAGTAGACGATATTAATACAGTGATTGATGATTTAGTATCTGATCACATTGCAACGGGACAATTGTTAGTGAAAATGAGCGATTTAACATCTAGCTATGAACCACCGATAGAGGCATGTGGTACGTGGCGACTCGTTTATCAGAGATTAAAAGCACTTGAAGTGTTAACACATGAGCATGTTCATTTAGAGAATCATGTTTTATTTAAAAAAGTATCATAAATAACGCGATTAGAAACTGTTGGCAAAGTAATGTCAGCAGTTTTTCGCTATACTTAACAGAAATTTAGTGATATGAACAGCATTATTTGAAAAGAAAAATGGTCAACTTAGCATAAAAATTGATATGAAAAATTAATGGTATAGATAATTAAATAGTAGCGTGTTTTTTAATAATTTATTCATGAATTTTACATGCACTATTATGATAAAATAAACATAATTATAATTCACTGAGGTGCTATCGTGCTATCGCTAACAATGTTATTACTTGAGCGTGTAGGTTTAATTATTATTTTGGCCTATGTGTTGATGAATATTCCATATTTTAAAAACTTAATGAATCGTCGACGTACATGGAAAGCACGTTGGCAATTATGTATTATTTTCAGTTTGTTTGCCTTAATGTCTAATTTAACTGGTATCGTCATCGATCATCAACATAGTTTGTCAGGAAGTGTGTACTTCCGTTTAGATGATGATGTATCTTTAGCTAACACACGTGTATTAACGATAGGTGTCGCAGGATTAGTTGGTGGCCCTTTTGTAGGTCTATTTGTTGGCGTTATTTCAGGTATTTTCAGAGTGTATATGGGTGGGGCGGATGCACAAGTTTATCTTATCTCATCTATATTTATCGGTATAATTGCTGGTTATTTTGGCTTACAAGCTCAAAGACGCAAGCGTTACCCGAGTATTGCGAAAAGTGCCATGATTGGAATTGTTATGGAAATGATTCAAATGTTGAGCATTTTAACATTTTCCCACGACAAAGCATATGCGGTTGACCTCATATCATTAATTGCACTACCAATGATTATTGTTAATAGCGTCGGTACGGCGATTTTTATGTCTATTATCATTTCAACATTAAAGCAAGAGGAGCAAATGAAGGCTGTTCAAACACATGATGTACTGCAATTGATGAACCAGACATTGCCGTATTTTAAAGAAGGATTGAATAGAGAATCGGCACAGCAAATTGCGATGATTATTAAAAATTTAATGAAAGTATCTGCCGTAGCAATTACAAGCAAAAATGAAATCTTATCGCATGTAGGTGCAGGTAGTGATCATCACATACCAACAAATGAAATATTAACAAGTCTGTCTAAAGATGTATTGAAATCAGGAAAGTTGAAAGAAGTTCATACTAAAGAAGAGATTGGTTGTAGTCATCCGAATTGCCCGCTTAGAGCAGCTATCGTGATACCACTTGAGATGCATGGTTCTATCGTCGGTACATTGAAGATGTATTTTACAAACCCTAATGATTTAACTTTTGTGGAACGTCAACTTGCAGAAGGATTGGCAAATATTTTTAGTAGCCAAATTGAACTTGGTGAAGCCGAAACGCAAAGTAAGTTATTGAAAGATGCTGAGATTAAGTCATTACAGGCACAAGTGAGTCCACATTTTTTCTTCAATTCAATTAACACGATTTCAGCTTTAGTTAGAATAAATAGCGAAAAGGCACGAGAGTTACTATTAGAATTGAGTTATTTTTTCAGAGCGAATTTACAAGGCTCTAAGCAACATACGATTACTTTAGATAAAGAGTTAAGTCAAGTGCGTGCATACTTATCACTCGAACAAGCACGTTATCCAGGAAGATTTAATATCAATATTAATGTTGAAGACAAATATCGCGATGTGCTTGTACCACCATTTTTAATTCAAATTTTAGTTGAAAATGCCATCAAACATGCGTTTACGAATCGAAAGCAAGGTAACGATATTGACGTGTCAGTGATTAAAGAAACTGCAACACATGTACGTATTATTGTACAAGATAATGGTCAGGGTATTTCTAAAGATAAAATGCATTTGTTGGGAGAAACATCTGTAGAATCAGAATCTGGAACTGGTAGTGCTTTAGAAAATTTAAACTTACGCCTAAAAGGATTATTTGGAAAATCCGCAGCATTACAATTTGAATCGACATCGAGCGGTACCACTTTTTGGTGTGTACTTCCTTATGAAAGACAAGAGGAGGAATAAATATGAAAGCATTAATCATAGATGATGAGCCATTAGCACGTAATGAATTAACATATTTATTAAATGAAATTGGTGGTTTTGAAGAAATTAATGAGGCAGAAAATGTAAAAGAAACATTGGAAGCACTACTGATCAATCAATATGACATTATATTTTTAGATGTCAATTTAATGGATGAAAATGGGATCGAATTAGGAGCTAAGATTCAAAAGATGAAAGAGCCACCTGCGATTATTTTTGCAACTGCACATGACCAATACGCAGTACAGGCATTTGAATTAAATGCGACAGACTATATTTTGAAACCGTTTGGTCAAAAACGTATTGAACAAGCAGTCAATAAAGTGCGTGCGACTAAAGCCAAAGATGATAATAGCGCAAGTGCAATTGCGAATGATATGTCGGCGAATTTTGATCAAAGTTTACCTGTTGAAATAGACGATAAAATTCACATGTTAAAGCAACAAAATATTATTGGGATTGGCACACATAATGGTATTACAACCATACATACAACGAATCATAAATACGAAACAACAGAGCCATTGAATCGTTATGAAAAACGATTGAATCCCGCTTATTTCATACGTATTCATCGTTCATATATTATTAATACGAAACACATTAAAGAAGTGCAACAATGGTTTAACTACACTTATATGGTAATATTGACAAATGGTGTCAAGATGCAAGTTGGACGTTCATTTATGAAAGATTTTAAAGCGTCGATAGGGTTACTTTAACAGTAATCCTTTTTTTTATGCATTTTACCTATGATATTTTGTATTTCGGACTAAAATTTACGCAAATCGAAGTGAGCCATCTATACTTTAGTTAAATCAAACGTAGGAGGCAATGGTCGTGAAACAACAAAAAGACGCATCAAAACCAGCACACTTTTTTCACCAAGTCATTGTAATTGCTTTAGTACTCTTTGTATCGAAAATAATTGAATCATTTATGCCAATTCCTATGCCTGCATCAGTAATCGGTTTAGTATTATTATTTGTATTATTATGTACTGGTGCTGTTAAGTTAGGCGAAGTCGAAAAAGTAGGAACGACACTAACGAATAACATTGGCTTACTCTTCGTACCAGCCGGTATCTCAGTTGTTAACTCTTTAGGTGTCATTAGCCAAGCACCATTTTTAATCATTGGACTAATAATCGTCTCAACAATACTATTACTTATTTGTACTGGCTATGTCACACAAATTATTATGAAAGTTACTTCGAGATCTAAAGGTGACAAAGTCACAAAAAAGATCAAAATAGAGGAGGCACAAGCTCATGATTAACCACTTAGCACTAAACACACCTTACTTCGGAATACTGTTATCCGTTATACCATTTTTCTTAGCGACCATATTATTTGAAAAAACTAATCGTTTCTTCTTATTCGCACCGCTATTTGTCAGTATGGTATTTGGTGTGGCCTTCCTCTATTTAACAGGCATTCCGTATAAGACTTACAAAATAGGTGGAGACATTATTTACTTCTTCTTAGAACCGGCAACAATCTGTTTTGCGATTCCGTTATATAAAAAGCGTGAAGTGCTTGTTAAACATTGGCATCGTATCATCGGAGGTATTGGTATCGGTACAGTTGTAGCGTTATTAATTATTTTAACTTTTGCGAAGTTAGCACAATTTGCCAATGATGTTATTTTATCAATGTTACCTCAAGCAGCAACTACAGCGATTGCGTTACCAGTATCAGCTGGTATCGGTGGTATAAAAGAATTAACATCATTAGCAGTTATTTTAAATGGTGTCATTATTTATGCCCTAGGTAATAAATTCTTAAAGCTTTTCCGAATTACTAACCCTATTGCCCGAGGATTAGCACTTGGAACAAGTGGTCACACATTAGGTGTAGCACCAGCCAAAGAATTAGGACCTGTAGAAGAATCAATGGCAAGTATAGCTTTAGTGTTAGTTGGTGTAGTTGTTGTAGCAGTTGTGCCTGTCTTTGTAGCAATATTCTTCTAAAACGAAAAACCTAAGCAAGATAATAGCAATTTGAGCCATTGTTATTATCGTAAAAAAACGTCTATACTCCAGTTTATAACTGGGATATAGACGTTTTTATGTATTTATTACTTTTTACTAGGAATATAAAACTGTGCATGACGATAATGAAATACGATGTCAGATGAATCAAAGGGTTTGCCAGTCATTGTATAAAAAGTCTGGTGGTAACGTAAACATGGTTCACCTGTAGACAATTGTAGTAATGAAGCTTCACTTGAAGTGAGTTGATCTACATTAAAGAAAATATCTGAAAAACCAATACGAAGTTTCATGTTTGATTCTAAATAGTCGAAGATAGAGCCCTTAGCAATATCATCATTTAAATATTTCACGATTTCTTTATGATAATAAGAATATTCGATACATAAAACATCATCGTCCACGAATCTTAATCGCTCTAAATAGTAGACGGTATCATCTGCATTTAATTGGAGCTCATCTTGTACAGATTTAGGTGGCGTTGCAATCTCCTTAAAAACAAGTACCTTACTTGTCATTCGGTGTTCACCTAAACTTTTAGAGAAACCATTAGTCTTAAAGACGTTGATACGATTGGCATCAGCAATATTTCTCACATAAATACCACTGCCTTGTGCTTGATAGATCAAACCATCTTGTTCCAATAAGCCTAATGCTTTAATGATAGTACTCTTACTTACTTGATAACGTTCTTTTAATTGCGTCACGCTTGGCAATTTATCACCGGGTTTGAAATTAGATTGATGTATAAACGCATTAAGTTGCTTAGCAATATGTTCATACTTTAACAATATTCTGTCCTCGTTTCACTTTGTCTGTAATTATTATAGCACAAAATATTATAATTGTATCGGCGTTTACAAATTGAACCGGTACAATTATAATTGGAGGTAAGTAAATACATTTTCATTCTACTATCAAGTTGAGGGGGTAATATTTATGAGCAATAAATATAAAGAACAAGCCCAAGACATTCTTACAGCTGTAGGTGGTGTCGAAAACATTGTTGATGCAACGTATGATACGAAGTGCATTACAATTCATATGCAACATACAATTCCTTCTACAGCAAATGAAGTGAAACAAATAGTTGATGTGACATCTGTAGCAGAAAATGATACGCAGTTAGTCATAAAATTAAATGGAAATGTCGATGAAGTGTATCAGCAATTACAGCGATTAATTAAGAATGCTAATGTCGAAGAGAGTGAGAATACTGACAATATTAATAGTCAAGATACAAGTTATACACCTCAAGTAAAAGTAACAACACCAATTTTAGTGAAAGCACCAATCGCTGGTCGTCGTATTTTACTTAAAGAAGTAAGAGATTCAATTTTTAGAGAGAAAATGGTAGGTGAAGGCTTAGCAATCAAAGCTCATGAAGAATCCAAAGTAATCGCACCGTTCAATGGTTTAATATCTATGATTGTACCAACTAAGCATGCAGTTGGTATTCAATCAGAAGACGGTGTGGACATAGTCATTCATATTGGCGTGAATACAGTTGACTTGGAAGGTAAAGGGTTCAAGTGCTTTGTAAAGCAAAATGATCATGTTGAAGCAGGGCAAACGTTGTTGCAATTCGACCAGCAATATATACAACAACAAGGCTACAATGCTGACGTTATTGTCGTTATTAGCAACTCTGCCGATTTAGGAAAAGTAGAACTGACAATGAATGAAATCATTACGACTGAAGATGTTATTTTTAAAATATTTAAAAACTAGGAGTGTGTTGTAATAATGACAAAATTACCGCAAAATTTTATGTGGGGTGGCGCTCTTGCCGCAAATCAATTTGAAGGTGGATATGAAAAAGGTGGTAAAGGGTTAAGTGTAATTGATGTTATGACGAGTGGTGCACATGGCAAAGCACGTCAGATTACAGAATCTATAGACCTCAATCACTATTATCCAAATCATGAAGGTATTGATTTTTATCATCGTTATAAGGAAGATATTGCCTTGTTTAAAGAAATGGGATTGAAATGTTTACGTACGTCGATTGCGTGGACACGTATCTTTCCGAATGGGGATGAAGATGTGCCAAATGAAGAAGGACTTGCCTTTTATGATCGTATCTTTGATGAATTAATTGCACAAGGTATTGAACCTGTTGTGACGTTATCACATTTTGAGATGCCACTTCATTTAGCGAAACATTATGGTGGATTTAGAAATAGAGAAGTTGTCGATTATTTTGTGCATTTTGCGCGTGTTGTATTTGAAAGATATAAAGATAAAGTGACATATTGGATGACGTTTAATGAAATTAATAATCAGATGGACACATCAAATCCTATCTTTTTATGGACGAATTCTGGGGTAGCATTGACAGAAAATGATAATCCTGAAGAAGTCTTGTATCAAGTAGCACATCATGAACTTTTAGCCAGTGCTTTAGCAGTTCGTCTTGGTAAAGAGATTAATCCGAAGTTTAAGATTGGGACAATGATTTCACATGTACCCATTTATCCATATTCGTGTCATCCGAAAGATATGATGGAAGCACAAATTGCGAATCGCTTACGTTTCTTTTTCCCGGATGTTCAAGTAAGAGGTTATTATCCAAGCTATGCTAAAAAAATGCTAGCACGAAAAGGATATGATGTTGGATGGCAAGAAGGGGACGACAGTATTTTACAGCAGGGCACGGTTGATTATATTGGCTTTAGTTATTACATGTCTACGGCTGTAAAACATGATGTTGATACTACAGTTAAAAACAACATCGTCAACGGTGGTTTGAATCATTCTGTGGAGAATCCGCATATCGCAACGAGTGATTGGGGTTGGGCGATTGATCCAGATGGCTTAAGATATACATTGAATGTGTTATATGATCGTTATCAGTTGCCACTTTTTATTGTGGAAAATGGTTTTGGTGCAGTTGATGAAGTGGTAGATGGACATATTCATGATGATTATCGCATTGAATATTTAAAAGCACATATTACAGCAGCGATAGAAGCAGTTGATCAAGATGGTGTAGATTTAATCGGTTATACACCGTGGGGAATCATTGATATTGTTTCATTTACAACCGGTGAAATGAAGAAACGCTATGGTTTAATATATGTTGATCGAGATAATGATGGTCATGGCACGATGGAACGCTTGAAAAAAGATTCGTTCTATTGGTATCAACAAGTGATAGCATCAAATGGAGATAAATTATAAAGGTATATTATAAGTATTTTAGGGTTAGAGCCCGAGACATAAATTAATATAGTAGGACCTACAGTGTTATATTGGCGGGCCCCAACATAGAAGCTGGCGGAAAGTCAGCTTACAATAATGTGCAAGTTGGCGGGGCCCCAACACAGAGAATTTCGAAAAGAAATTCTACAGGTAATGCAAGTTGGGGAAGGACAGGAATAAATTTTGCGAAAATATCATTTCTGTTCCAATCCCGTGATGTTAAAATTTTTAAAAAAATAATGCCACTAACTAAGTATGTATAGTGTTAATGTTTGAGTGTTTATGAAAGTCTTTAACCAAAATTGATGACTTACTAATCAACGATAACGATATTGTTAAGTAGATGATTAGTGTCACAAAGAAATTAAAGTAGCAGTCAAACATAGATACAAAGTACGGTTAGTGGCATTATATTTAGTCCTCTTTTTTAGCGACAAAAGTAATATAATTCATATCTTTACGCAATTTAGTCATCGTTTTAAACATTTTACAAAACATTGGTCGATTTTCTTTTTTTAAAGCATTGTTGATAATCTTTATAGTTCCAACAATACCTTCGTCATAAATTAAACCTTTTGGTGTCATTAAACTCATTGGACCAGTATGATAATGCACATGATTAAAACCAGCTTGATTATATAAATCTAACCAGCCAAGTTTCGTCTGCGGTGAGACATTGACATTAATTGCTGCAGATAATGATTTAACTACATGTGTGGCATGTGATTCATTAACGATGACAATATCATGTGTTAACAAGATACCCCCAGGCTTTAAGACTCGGTAGTACTCGCGTAATGCTTTTTCCTTTATGGTGATGGGTAACATTGTTAACATTGCTTCATTTAAAACGATATCGAATTGATTGTCATCAAAGGGCAATTTAACAGCATTCGCTTGTTGAACTTGAATATATGATTCAAGACCTGCTGCTGAAATATTTTCCTGTGCTTTTTCTAATGCTTTCTTATTTATATCAACGCCTTGAATGTGACAGCCATATGTATGAGCTAGATAAATAGATGTTGTGCACATATTACATGCCACTTCTAACACTTGTTTATCTTGTGAAAATGCCCCTTGTTGTATTAACCAATCTGTTGCTTCTTTACCACCGGGGCGTAGACGAGTTTTTCCTAATTTAGCTAAAAATGTATGACCAGCTTCTTTAGACATAGCATAACCTCCTTTTAATTGATAATTATTATCATTAATATAGCATATTTATATGCAATAATTTGGAAGTTAAAAAGATTACAAAAAATTGTCACTTCATTTATAACTAAACATGAGTCAACAAGCATAGGTTTAGTGGAAAATTATTTCTAATAGATGATGTTTTATAAAGATAAAAAAGCACAGCCATGATATACGAATGTTGCATGTTATATGCTAAACCTTCATATCATAGCTGTGTTTGATTCATTTAAACTTGATTTACTTCTTCTAGTAGAGGAATAGATGCTTGCGCGCCGTGTTTTTGTACAGTGAGTGAGCTCGCTTTATTACCAAAATCAATAGCATCTGCTAAGTTATCTTGCGACTTGTTTAAGCGACTGACAAATGCACCAATAAATGTGTCGCCTGCAGCAGTTGTATCAATCGCATTTACTTTATAAGCTTCGATGTGTTGGCTTTGATTTTTAGTAGCAAAATATGTACCTTGCTTACCTAGCGTAATCAAAACAGTCTTAATGCCTATAGATAAAAAGTAATTGGCATTGTCTTTCATAGATTGTTCATTAGTTACTTTAATCCCAGATAACAATTCGGCTTCTGTTTCGTTTGGCACAATAATATCGATTAATGATAATAATTCATTAGGTAATGCTTTCGCTGGTGCAGGATTTAATACTGTCGTCACACCATGTGCCTTGGCAATTTCAAATGCAGATATAATAGCCGGGATGGGTACTTCTAATTGTGCAACGACAAAGTCTGCATTGATTATAGCGTCTTTTGCGTTAATAACATCTTCAGGTGTCATCGTCATATTCGCACCACCATAAACATAGATGGTGTTTTGTCCTTCTGCATTCACAGTGATAAAGGCTTGGCCCGTTTTTGCTTCAGCTGTTTTGATAATATATGATGTATCAATATGAGCCGCTTTAAAATCTTCTAAGATGAAATCAGCAACGCCATCAGTGCCAATTTTAGTAATAAATGTTGTGTCTGCTTGCATACGTGCAGTGGCAATAGCCTGGTTGGCACCTTTACCTCCGCCGAATGCTTTTTGTGCTTCTTCAACATGTAATGTTTCGCCTGGTTGTGCATATCTTTCAACTGTTAAAAATTGATCGACATTCGTTGAACCTAAAATAACAACTTTGTTGGTCATGTGTATGCTCCTTTCAAGTTATAACTTTTAAAAAGTAACATTCGATTCTAATGCAATATTAGAGTAGGGCGTTGTTTCACCAGTACGAATATTACCTTTATTTAATGGGTGAGCTAAGTTACTTTTCATTTCTTCGTGAGGAATGAAAATGATTTCGATTTCCGATGAAATCAATTGTTTAATTTGTTGCAATTGTGTAGGGTTATGTTCTTTTATTTCTTCTGCTAAGTATATTTTTTGGATTTCCATTTCTTCTAACACTGTAGCTAAGACATCAATAAAGCGTGGTAAGTTTTTAGTTACAGCTAGGTCGATACGACGATGATCATTTGGAATTGGCATGCCAGCGTCATTAATCGTTAATAAATCAAAATGACCAATTGTCGCGATTGCTTTTGAAATATGTTCATTTAAAACAGCTGATTTTTTCATGACATCTACACTCCTTATTTTATAAATACTGTAACAGAAGCGGCTACTAAAATGAGTACTAAGCCGATGATTGTAATAACCATTTCTTTTGACGTTTTATGTTGTTTTAAGAAATAAATACCAGTTAATGTAGCAAGCACAACGGATGTTTGAGAAAGAATAAATCCAGTTGCTAAACCATTCATATTAGGTTGTGCTGAAATAAGATATGTTAAAGCACCAAATGCAAAGAAGAAACCTGAAATAATTTGTAACCACGTAATTTTATTACGGAATGGATTCTCTGCTTTCATATTCATAAAGCCATAAATGACTGCAACAATTACCATACCCATTGCTTGAGGTAAAAAGGCAGTTAGGCCATCAATAGAAGTTGCTTGCGGTGCAGCTGAATATAACCAGTATCCAAATTCACCAATTAACAGAAGTACCACTGCACGACGTAAATTTTTGGCGTTACTTGCTTCTTTGCGTTCACTCCAAACTGTCATACGCGCTCCAATTAGAATAACGACTAAAGCTGTAAATCCAATGATTTTATGACCAATGCCTGGCCAATTTCCTAATGCAAAGACACCCCATAAAGATGCGCCTAATAATTGGAATGCTGTTGTGACTGGCATGGCACGAGATGAGCCGACTAATTCGAACGCTTTAAATGTAATGATTTGTCCGAATCCCCATCCTGCACCTGATAATAAGGCGAATAGCAAATTGGTTCCAGTAGGGAAGCCACTTGATGTGACTACGGCTAATATAATAGCGAAGATTAACGTACCTACAGTAGCACCGATAATTTGATGTACAGGTTTACCACCAAACTTTGAAGCGACTGTTGGGAAGAAGCCCCAGCCAATTAAGGGGCCTAACCCGATAAGTAATGCAACAATGCTCATGTTATACACCTCTTTGTTTTTAGTAAAACGTTTTACCAGTGCCATCGTACCATTTTTATTTGTAAAATGCATGCGTTTTCATAAAAAATGAAAACGTTTAAATCATATTTAAAAATTCATACATTATTATTTTAATTTCTTAGTGAAATAATTATGATTAAAAACCCTCAGCATTAAAGCAACGCTAAGGGCATAACAATGATGAGTATATTTCGGAAGATACGTAGTTAGTTTGAAAGATGATAGCCAGTTGTTGCACGAATTTTTAAAGTCGTTGGTAATTCAATCATATCAATGGATTTATCTAAGTGCTGTAATCGTTGAAGTAATAAGGTTAAAGATGTTTTGCCAATATCAGTTATAGGTTGTGCCACAGTAGTTAAAGGTGGCGAGACGTACGCTGCATAATCAATGTCGTCATAACCTATTAATGAGATATCTTTCGGAATACTGATGCCATGTTCAATTAGTCCTCGTAAAATGCCAATAGCGAGTTCATCGTTAATAGCGAAGATTGCAGTGGCAGATTGAACCATGATGTCATCAACAATGGTTAGCCCACCGCGCTTAGATAATTCAGTATGGACGATTTGTGGTTCTGGCAATTGATTCGCGCGCAAAGTATCAACAAATCCAGCGACACGAGTCGACATATTCGCCATCATGTCATATGGTGCAACAATCATCATATTGTTGTGACCGAGTTCTATTAAATGTTGTGCTGCAAGTTGTCCGCCTTGATATTCATTTGTCCGAACAAAATCTGTATAGCCTTGATGGTCATTTTGATCCAGTACGACATAAGGTACATGATGTTTCTTTAGATAGTTATTTAGGGCGTCCGGGGATGAAATGTATTGTGCGATAATTAATCCGTCAATACCTCGATCAATTAAATGTTTAATATTGTCATACAAATCAGTTGCTGTAGATGTTAAAAAGCATAAATCAACATCAGATGGTTTATGGTCATGAATACTTTGCATCAGTGCTGAGAAAAACGGATTTGTTAAGCTAGGCAAAATGACGCCAATAGTTTGAATTTTACTGCCGCGCAATTGTTTTGCATGTTTATTAGGGGCATAGCCTAAACGTTCTGAAACAGCATGTACGTTTTTTATCGTTGTTGCGGAAAAACGACTATCATGATGATTTAAAATATGTGACACAGTTGTAACTGATACACCAGCTTCTCTAGCAACATCTTTAATTGACACTTTTTTCATATTATATTCCTTCTCTTTATTGTGTAATTAATCATACAGTTATATACCCGATTATTATATTCATCATATCATGATAAACATTTGATGACATATGAAGACGTGAATGACTTTTATTGTCTACAAACAGACGCCTATAGTATGCGATTAAGGTTGAGGCGAGAGAATATATTATTAAGGTTAATACCTTTTAATGATTATGATAACTAGAATTTTAAAATGTTTATTGTGATGAAAAATACAAAAGTCATTATTTTAAAGAATAAAATATTTGTTTTTGAAAAAAGTATTAAAAAACATAACAAAATGATGTATATTGAACTATGTGATTGAAAAAAATTTTAATTAAGGCTTGTTAAAACTTAAGAGAGGATGTTTTTAAATGCAATTCAAATTAAAAGAAGAAGAGATTATTAGTTTTTTAGAATTGAAATATCCAGAAAAAGAGTTCGAATATGGTCGTTTGTTAGTTGGACAACATAAACGTGATGATTTAGATGTTTATTACTTTGGTGATACGTTTTTAATGTGCACGATTATTTCATTCAAGACATTTGAAATTAAAGAAACAGTAGAATTATCATATGATGTTGTTAATCGTATTGTGTTAAAAGATGGATGGTTATTTAGAAAAATGAGAATAGAAACAATGCAAAAAGTGTTAAAATACGGTACTTCTAAATTAATGTTAACTGATTTTCAAAAGGACAATTATAATAAATATATTCAAGGTCAGAAACAACGCGTGATATTTGAAAATGGCCATTTTGTCTAATTGATAGTGAATATAATTAGAGTAAGAGGCTGGGACATAAATCCCTAAAAAACAGCAG
>NZ_KV839068.1:0-287 GCF_001838845.1 Staphylococcus sp. HMSC36A10 | reverse complement strand
AGAAGAAATAGATTTAATTGGTAGTCATTTAGATAAAGAAATCGAAGATTTAAATCATTCTATTGACAACGAAGATTGTGCTCAAATTAGAAAACAGACCCGTAAAAAAGAACTGAGATTAAGAAGTTCAAAAAGAAATTTGATGATTATTCTGAAAGAAAAAGTAAATATGAAGAACAAAAATCGATTCTTAAAGATAGAAATAGCTTTTCAAAAACTGATCATGATGCAACTTTTATGAGAATGAAGGAAGACCATATGAAAAATGGCAACTTAAGCCAGGATAC
>NZ_KV839067.1:63879-64733 GCF_001838845.1 Staphylococcus sp. HMSC36A10 | reverse complement strand
ATGAACCTTTTAAATTCCCTGTACCTTTCAACAACAGCTTCGGCGCGTTATTTGTTGGTATGTCATATCTTTTATGTAATTCCTTTACATTATAATCATCATTAGTTAATTGATATTTAGCTGAATAACTCGGCACCTCTGGATTGTATGATATATCTCCATCTTTATAATTCATTAAATCTTTAAAATTGCTGTATTGCGCAAAAAACTTAAAGCTTTCGATTTCTTTTTTTATTTTTTCATCTTTAATTTCTTTAGTTGGAATGATTTTATTATCGCCCATTTTAACTGGGTACCTTTTTTCATTCTCTTGGGGTCTTCCGTCTTTATCATTCTTTATTGCATTTACATAATAATATCCTTTTGTTGTTTTGGTATTTCTATTCATATACAAGACCATACCTTTAATTTTTAAAGCTTCTCCCTTATTTTGAGTCGCCATTTCCGAATTAACAATCCATGTGCCTTTATCATTTTTATCAAACTGATCATCACGATAGCCTTCCTTATCGTATAAATCCTCTAGATTTTTAATAGGGTACATACTCAATGTTTTTTCAAAACTTTTCTTAATTTCCGCTTCTTTACCTATGCCACAACCAGCAGTAATACTAATAACTAATATCAAAAAATTAATGTAAAATGCCCATTTACTTAAACACTTCATAACCTTACAACTCTCTCCTTTTATTAGGTTGTCCTGGATTGATTTCATATTCTGGTTAAAAGATGATTATTTATCCTCGCTCGGTTCAAGATGTAGACTATCAGTAAAGTAAATATTTTCATTTTTATTCTCTAAAAAAGTAAATTCAATTTTTTTATATCCAACTGATGAACCTTTTAAATTCCCT
>NZ_KV839067.1:0-63779 GCF_001838845.1 Staphylococcus sp. HMSC36A10 | reverse complement strand
CTTTTGTTGGAATGATTTTATTATCGACCATTTTAACCGGATATCTTTTTTCATTGTCGTGCGGTTTTCCTTCATCCTCGTCCTTAGTCACATCGACATAGTAGTAACCATTTGTTGTTTTGGTATTTCTATTCATATATAGAACCATGCCTTTAGCTACCATATCTTCATTATTAGGTTGAATAACCATTTCAGAATTTATAATCCATGTACCTTTATCATTTTTATCAAACTGATCATCACGATAGCCTTCCTTATCGTATAAATCCTCTAGATTTTTAATAGGGTACATACTCAATGTTTTTTCAAAACTTTTCTTAACTTCCGCTTCTTTACCTATGCCACAACCAGCAGTGATACTAATGACTAAAAACAGAAAAATAATGCCTAACACTAATTTGTTTAATCGTTTCATCATCTTACAACTCTCTTCTTTTTAAAATGATTTGTTTTTGTTAATTACATATATTTATCAATTTATAACACTTTTTCACTTTAATATTATCAAAAATTCCATAAACAATCTGTTCAATTTATAATATTGTTGAATCATTACTTATTTTCAAAATAAAAACGAGTAGTGAAAATAATTAGAATCTAACTATTTTCATACTCGTCTTAATATCATTATTGAATCCTTATTTATTACTATCTATAATTTCGCTTACGATATCATCATATCCAGGCCACGTATATCCTGCATAGTCAACAATCAGCCAACCCGTTCTAGCTTTCCCATTTGCTTTAATCGTTTTTGCAATTTCAGGATTTATATGTGACGCATAGTTATAAGTACTATTAAATGCGCTGCCTCCAGACGCTACACTCAAGAAATTCACATATACATTGTCTTTGTTACTATCCGTTTTAGCTTTAGCCAATAAATTTTTAACAGCTTCAACTTTTTTATCATAGTAATCTTTATACTCATCTTGTACTTGTAAATTTAAGCTACCATTATTAATTTTCGTTTCAAATGTCGCGTTATCTGCCCATTGAATGCCAGACGTGTCAGCACCATAACCACTTTTTATGTATGTACCACCCATTCTATTGAATAGGACAATTTTACCTTTCGTTTCTTTTAAAGTAGGATTCGCATTACTTCCTGTGTAAAAAAGATTCTGATATTGCGGGTTATTATAATAATATTCTCTAAAAATTTCTTCAAATGTCTTCGTAACTTTAGAATCGCTATCGTAGTCCTTTTTCATAGACATCACAATTGTTTCGTTTGGATAAGCACTCAAGTAATATTTAGCATCATCGAGAAATTTTCCTAATTCATGATGCAAATAAACCATGCCGTGATGGACTGAAATCATATTATCAGCACTTGCTCTACCTCTAATATCAAAAAACCTGACTCCTGACTTCATTTGAGTAAGGTAATCTTTATCTTGAGTCTTTGCCCAAACCGATTTTACTGGATCCTTTAAAGTGAATGAGCCACTATCATGCGAACCCGGTATATTAATCTCAGTTAAATGTTTGCTTTCATCAAGTTTACTCATCCAATTTTCCGGACTTTTACTCAACGAATCTGACGCATGTGCTGAATGATATAAACCACTCATCACTACTAAAATGATACTTAAAAACAAAGTCTTAATACACTTTTTCATAACATCAACTTCTTTCTATATTTAATACATTAATTATACATCTTTTTTAAATAAAAATATGTGTAAAATTTTAAAACTTATTTAAACAATATTTAAGCGTATTAATTATAGAAATTAATGACGTATGATTCAAAACTCTGGAGATAGTTCTTTACATATATAAGTAAAAAAAGGAGCTAGCTTTATAATCGCCAGCTCCTTATCGTTATTTTTTATCTTCCATTGTGTAACATACGAGGCCAAATATAATACCACCTATGCTCCAAACGATTAAATCACTTCTAGTATTTCCTAAGTCAGTGAAACCGTATATATCAGCTACAGTACCTGCTGTCAGCGCCAATGATGTAAATAAAATTGCTACTAAAATTGATTTTAGTTTAACGAAATCCTTACTATTTTTCTTATTTTCTTTATCTTTGCCACGCTTAACATCGTACGCTTTCAAGAAACGTAGTCCAATTAGTGCTTCAATTAAAATTAAAACGATGATGATTTGAGTGGTGATTGATAGTTTAGGCTCCAAAATGTGAATGAATATGTTAGAAATTACTAACGCAAGCAAAACGAGCATTGAATATGCATATAAAATGATAAATTTTGCCCCTTTTAATTCTTTAGTTGTTCCATTCTTGTCTGTTTGAGATCCACTTATTGCATTTAATATCCAGCTGTTAAATTTCTTCATTATTCAATTTTGCTCCTTTTAAAATGTATAAATTGTTCGGTAATTAAGTATCACTTGATTAGCCAATAGAAATGCTGTTATTTTCAAAATCCATTAGTAACTTCACAAGTTAAAACAATGGCGATGATAATATGCTGCTTTCAGCGTTTTTTAATCTAGGCTTTTCCGATAATTCCAAATGCCATGTCACGTATAAATGCACACTGATTGTTTATTGCTTCTTGTTCAAGGTTTGATTTAAACTCATCTAGTGAAAAATCATCATTAATGACACCATGTGCTTTCATTCTTTGTAGCATTACATCTACAAGCCATGCTAAATCATTGTCCATTGATGTTTGAATCACTACCTCTGCAAAATAATCTACAACATGCATTCCATTATTATTAAACAAATTATATAAATTTTGACCGATATGAATATTGCCACCTTCTTGCTTCACTGTTTCCCAAATCCATTGAATTGCTGATTGATGTAAAGATAGTGTATCTGCACCAACACCTGCGTTAATAGCATCACTTTCTTGAAAACATAATATACCCTCAGGTTTTAAAATTGATTTCAAAATTTGTAAACACTTTTCAGCATCTGGTAAGTACATTAATACTCTTCTACCAACAATCGCATCAAAATGCCCCATAGTTTCTGGCAATTGATATATATCAGAAGATTGATATGATACATTGTTATATTGATTGTTTTCATTTGCGATTTTAAGTAATGACTCATTCACATCAACACCGACGACTTCACCATTCGTCCCCACACGTTTTGCAATTAATTGAGTGACCTCACCAGTCGCACAACCTATATCCAGTACACGCATGCCTTCTTCAATTTGAGCTCTGTCTAATAGCTTTTCTATAAAATCATTTCTATTTTGCATGAACATAACTTCCTCTATATACTTTTTTGTATGTTATTTAACATTTCTTTCTTTAAAAATCGTCTCATAAAATGGTTTTGTCTGTATTCTTTGCATGTCGCCAATTACATAAAATTCTTTTTTAGCTCTTGTCACTGCAATATCAATTCATAAAACTATTATAATAAAATTCTTTCAAGAAGTGACATACTATATCTACTTCACACAATTATATTTCAAAATAGACAGCTTAGTTTTAAATTAAATCGTACAAAGATAGTAGGCGCGACACCTGCAATGTTATTTTTTCTTGTTCTTCTGTATTTTCACTACTGTTTAGATAGATATCTAGTAGTCCGATAATACCGTTACTAATAAAATTAATATATAAGTCGTAGTCTAAGCCTTTTTCAGTAGCAACACGTGTCGGAACTTTTTTCTTAAATTCTTCTTCAATAAAATGAAGCAGTTTTTTCTTATAATTTGAAGCGTTGTTGATATTAAAAATTTTCATAAAAAATGTTCTATTATTTTCGAAAAACTCAAACCATAACTGTGTGCCTTCTTGGATACCCAGACTCTTTTTGGCTTCAGAAATTTGCTCAAGTTCTATCAATTTTTCCGATACTATTTGATCTAGTAAATCATATTTATCAATATAATGTAGATAAAATGTTTTTCTGCCAATTTGCGCAAATTCAGTAATTTCTTTAATCGAAATAGTATCAAAATCTTTTTCAAAAAGTAAGGTCATAAATGCCTTTTTAATACTAGCTCTCGTTTTAACAACACGTAAATCCCCAACATTCATAATAATACTCCTTTCTTTTAAAACCCATTTTTATAAAACTGTGTATTAAAACACATATGTGCTTCCTTGTTAATTGAATTGTACATTTAAATACTCTAGTATGGCATTATACACACAAGAGTAATAAATATCTACAACAAATGAATGACTTATATAAAAAGATGGAGGCATTTAATCTATGAAACAATCAGTTAATTTTAAAAGTAAAACAAATTTATTAGCAGCGAATTTATATACACCAGAACAATTTGATGAAAGCAAAAAATATCCATCAATTACAGTTTGTCACCCAGGTGGCGGTGTTAAAGAACAAACAGCAGGTATGTATGCAGAGAAACTTGCGGAATTCGGCTACGTTACGGTTGTATATGATGCATCACATCAAGGTGAAAGTGAAGGCTCTCCTAGATATTTAGAAGATCCATTTGCGAGAACAGAAGACGTTAGAGCTTCAGTTGATTATCTTACAACATTAGACTTTGTGGATAATGACAGAATTGGTGCGCTTGGCGTTTGTGCAGGTGGTGGATATACAGTAAGTGCAGCAAGAACAGAATGTCGCATTAAAGCACTTGCAACTGTAAGTATGGTAGATATTGGCGCTTTATTCCGTAAAGGTCCTGGCGATGTAGTATCAATAGATGATCAACTGGCATTTATGACACAAGTTGCAGATCAACGTACAGCTGAAGCAAATGGTGCAGATTATGGTATCACTGGCTATGTGCCTGAAGAAATTGATGATTCTATGCCTGAAAATTCAACAATGGTACAAGGGCATGATTATTATTTAACTGCACGTGGTCAACATAAAAACGCACCAAACAAACTATTATTAAGAAGTTTTTCAGAAGTATTAACATTTGCGCCATTCACATATATTGATGAATTGTTGACACAACCATTCTTAGCAATCGCAGGTACAGAAGCAGACACGATTGAATATAGCGTTGATGCTGTTGAAAAAGCAGCAGGCGACAACAATGAATTATATAAAATTGAAGGTGCATCACACGTAGATTTATATGATATTCCAGAATACGTAAATCAAGTGTTACCAAAACTTGAATCATTCTATAAAGAAACTCTATAAAAACAACATGCGGTAGTGTGCATTGAGGCGGACGATTTAGTCCGCCTTTTTTAGTGCGTAGAAATATTTTGTAGATGGACTTATTATTAGATTATTGTTTGAAAAAGCATGTAATTAGAATGTCTGTTTTTAATTGCGATGAAGATTGTGGCGTTAATTTTTTACTTTACAGATACTTTCGATAGGATTTCAGCTTAACTTTTATTTTCCACTCACAAATGTTTCTGCTTCTTCATTTCCAACTAAATTTGAACACCAAAAAAGAGCACTCCTGAATGAGCACTCCCTTAATTATCTTTCCATTATATTTGTATTGTCGACGGTTTCGATTTCTTTATTTTTATTTGTAGCTTTTTTCGCAACAATTAACAACGTTGAAAGTACTGCTAAAGCTAAATAAGCATAACCGCCCGCTTGTTTCATTACAAAACTACCGTAATAGTATCTTACGCCACCTTCGTCCATATAAATTTTCGTAGTGTGAACCAAAACTAGAGATAAGCCTAGACAAATTGACAAACCAATCGTAGTGTAAACCATGTATTTTTTAAATGTCTGTTTTTTCTTTTTTTGCTTATAAAACGGTAGAAAACATAATCCATATGGCATTAAAAAAATGATACCTGCAATACCAAAGGTAAGTATGACAAGCCAAAAAAGAAACGCTGATACTATATAATATAGATAAAATTGAGAAATACCCGCCGTAGCCAAGATTAGAAATAAAAAAGTAGTAGCGAATTTATATGTCTCACTTACTTTATTAACTTGGTTTAAAAAGTTATCGATTGCTTTATTCTTTTTTGAAATATGTACTATACCTTCTATAATCACCCAAATAATACCACCAATAACTAACAAAGCAAAAACTGGGGTTACGAGACTAATTAACATATCGTTCACCTGCTCACCTCTATTTTCAAATAATTGTGATTGAATTAAATCATTCTAATTTTTGTAAAGTTACTTATTCAATTTATTATATTTATTAACTCTATGATAACAAAAATACTGTTTGTGTATAGCAATAAATCGAGATACTCAATAAATTGACAATATGAAATTGATGATTTTCAAAATAGTTGAGCATGGCAATTTATGATTAGTTTTTCAAATCATTTTTTATAGTCTTAAATAAATCAGTGAGATTTGTTGCTTCGTCAAAATCTGGAATTAATATCATTTCTTTAGCACCTGGATATGGGGAGACTAATGTATTATCTTGCAATTTCTGCTGGGCACTTTTAGTCGCCTTGACCAATAATCTATTATCATACAAACCACCTATAACCACACTATCATAATAAATAATATATTCTCCCATCATCTTTCTAGTTTTAACGGCATTTGAATTCACATGATTTAAAAATAAATCATTTATATCTTTTTCAGTAGCCATTGTAATCGCTCCTTCAGTTTTATGTTTAATCACATTCGTATTAATGAATCATTTCGTGTTGCTCTTAATTTTATCTATAATTATATGCGTAGTTAAAATCAAACCTATGGAAAAGAAAATAATGATAACAATATTAAGAAATATAGTTATAAAATTATAGTTTGGAAGGTATGCGAATAGCAGAAACATAGGTATCGCAAAAAATAAATCCCACCAACCTAAACTTTTTAAAGATTCCTTTAAATCTTCCATAATATCACCTTTATAAATTTGTCTTTGTTATAAGATAACGTATAAATCACATTACTGTATATGTAGCTAAAGAAAATTCTGAATCATATTCATAAGTAGTGTATCATTAATAATGAACAATTTAATACGATAATCCTTGATCTTTGTATTGATCAACTTACCACAACATTTATTTTAGACTACTCTTAGACTTCCCTTTCAAATGGTTGCATCTATTGAAATTCCTTTTGTATAAGTTAGGCTTTTGTGGTAATATCATCATGCATAAAAAATCGAGATACTAATTATAAAGAGGGTATAAATATATTATGAAAGAAAATTTTTGGAGTGAATTACCACGTCCATTTTTTATTTTGGCGCCAATGGAAGACGTTACAGATATCGTATTTCGACACGTTGTAAGTGAAGCAGCTAGACCGGATGTGTTTTTCACTGAATTTACAAATACTGAAAGCTTTTGCCACCCTGAAGGCATACATAGTGTGCGTGGACGCTTAACTTTTAGCGAAGATGAACAGCCGATGGTCGCTCATATATGGGGAGATAAGCCAGAACAGTTCCGTGAAACGAGTATTCAACTAGCTAAAATGGGCTTTAAAGGCATAGACTTAAATATGGGATGTCCTGTAGCAAATGTTGCTAAAAAGGGTAAGGGTTCCGGCTTAATCTTAAGACCTGACGTTGCTGCCGAAATTATTCAAGCGACTAAAGCAGGTGGGCTTCCGGTAAGTGTTAAAACACGCCTTGGCTACTATGAAATCGATGAATGGAAAGATTGGTTGAAGCACGTCTTCGAACAAGACATTGCCAATTTATCTATTCATCTTCGTACACGTAAAGAAATGAGTAAAGTAGATGCACATTGGGAATTAATCGAAGCTATTAAAAATTTACGTGACGAAATTGCACCAAATACATTGTTAACAATTAACGGTGATATTCCCGATAGAAAAACAGGACTTGAGCTTGCAGAAAAATATGGCATTGATGGCGTCATGATCGGTAGAGGCATTTTCCATAATCCATTCGCTTTTGAAAAAGAACCACGCGAACACACAAGCAAGGAACTATTAGATCTATTGAGATTGCATTTATCATTGTTTAACAAATATGAAAAAGATGAAATACGACAATTCAAGAGCTTGCGTAGATTCTTTAAAATCTATGTGCGTGGTATAAGAGGCGCTAGTGAACTTCGCCATCAATTGATGAACACACAATCAATTGCAGAAGCACGAGCACTACTAGATGAATTTGAAGCCCAAATGGACGAAGACGTTAAAATTGAATTATAGTATGAGTAATAAAGGTTGAGGATGATATTTCCCAATTTAACACGGATTGAACACTTTCTACTTAGGTATTATCTGGTTTTCCTGATAGGATAACTCCCGATGATGCCTTTTTACTTATATCACTCATCCTTTTGGAAATGGTGCAAAATTAAAAATACATCAGGATATCGTTTAACTCAGAAAAAAACTCCAATCAAAAAAAATGTTTACAACACATTATGAAATTAAAATTGCTCTTAGTGTTCAACAGACAAAGTTATTGAAATTACTATTGGAGGTACATACCAAGCTATCATTTTGAGTACACGTGGTTTGAATATCTGGCAAGAAATGGAAATTGGTAATGTCAGTCATAAAGTCGCTAAACGTGCTCAAATACCATTAATTATTTTTATATAATTTAGAGGATGAGGTATAAACCTTTAAAAAACAGCAGTGAGATGATTTTCAATTAGAAAATATCTTACTGCTGTTTCTATTTTCATAATCATTCTTATTGAATGACTTCATCATGATCATTTAAAACAGTAACAACTTTTTCAATCTTATACTATTTAGAGCTAAAAATTCACGACATATAAACACAACACTGACACGTCATTTAAATACTTAATCTTTTATAGTAAAAGATTTTTCATTAAAAATTTATTGTTTTCTGTACTTTATTATATTAATCCTTTTAGCATGCCGTACCAATACATTTTAGGTAATAAATCTTTCTTAAATATATACATACTTCTACGTTCTTTAGCCTGATTAAACGGCATTGTTTCTTTAGTATTTTTATTATAATCAAACTCTGCAAGTATTAACCTATTATATCCAGTAACAATAGGGCATGAAGTATAACCATCATAATGATGCGTTAACATTTGATTATTCATCACTTGCAATAAATTATTAGCGACGATAGGTGCTTGCTTACGAATAGCTGCGCCTGTTTTTGAAGTAGGTACATTTGAAGCATCACCAAGTGCAAATACATTAGAGTAGCTTTTATGCTGTAATGTGGTTGGGTTAACATCTACCCATCCCTCACTATCTGAAAGTGTACTTTCTTTTACTACATCTAAGGGACCCATAGGTGGTGTTACATGTAACATATCATAACTTATTGTTTTTCTATCGTATGATTTGATATGTTCGAATGTAGCCACTTTTTTGTCACCGTCGATTTCAACAAGGTTATAATTATAATTGACTGTTATATTTCTTTCTTCAACAATCCTTTCTAATTCTTTATTATATTTTCCTACGTCAAATAAAGCATCTTTTGGCGTTGCATATATCACATTAGCGTTAGAACGGATTTTATGTTTCCTAAAATAATCTTCAGCTAAATACATAATTTTCATAGGCGCACCTCCACATTTTATAGGAGTGTTTGGATGCGTAAAAATGGCATTTCCTTGTTTAAAATTAGAAATTTGGTTCCAAGTTTCGTTAACATAGTCAGGTGAATAGTTAGAGCAAACACCATTTTTACCTATATTTTCTTTTAGTCCTTTAATTGAAGACCAATTAATCTGTAATCCTGGAGCTACTACTAAAAAATCATAATAAACGACTGTATTATCTCCTAAAATAACGCTATTATTTTCAGATTGAAAACTTGAAACAGCCTGTTTTATCCAGTGAGCACCTTCAGGTATAACACTTTCCATATCTTTACGAGAACTTTTCAAACTAGATACCCCTGCGCCAACCAACGTCCATAATGGTTGATAGTAATGATGGTCTGCTGGGTCTATAATTGCTATTTTCTCTTTTAAGTTTTGATTTTTTCTTAATAGTCTTGATGCTACGGTAACACCTGCTGTACCGCCACCAATAATAACAATTTGATAATGCTTATTCATTTTTTCCACATCCTTAAATTATTTTAATGATTCTGGAAAATCTTGATAGCCTTCTCTAATATTCACCACATTTTCAAAACCTTTGCTTTCCAATATACCCACTGCAATTGAACTTCTAACACCTGACTGACAATGTACATATATTTTATCCTCTTTATTAAAAGGAATATTTTCATTTAATAATTTACCATGTGGAATATTAACTGCTTGATCTAAGTGTCCATTATTCCACTCTTCATCATTACGTACGTCTAATACATGTTCTTCTTTACCTGTCATATCAGCGCTATGAACGGACTGGGTTGAAATGCCTGATTTTGGCAAACGATAGCCTGCTACCTTATCAAACCCAATTAATTGTAAAGTGTGTTTCGCTTTCTCAACAGTAGATTTATCTCCAATTAAATCTATATCTTTTTCAAAATCTAAGTACCAACCAATTTGATTAATAAAGTTTTTGTTGTATGGTATATTGATTGTTCCTTTTGTGTGGCCACCGTGAAAGGCCTCTTTGCTACGAAGATCAAATGCTACTCTCTTATTATCTAAACTAGGATAAACATCATATGATTGATATAAATTCATACCAAACTGATTAACTTGTTTCATTTGTGCAAAATGATGCGGTGGTGCTGGTTGATTTGATGTTAATGATTCAATAAATTTAGTCTCATCAATTTCATTAAATGCCCAGTTATTAATTTTCTCATAACCTATTGTAGATATAGGTATGGCACCTAATGCTTTACCACAAGGGCTTCCAGCACCATGACCCGGCCAGATTTGAACATAGTCTGGTAAATTTTTAATATTTTGAACGGACTCATACATTTGTTTCGCGCTAATTTCTGTAGAACCCTTTATTTGAACAGATTTTTCTAATAAATCAGGTCTACCTATATCACCAACAAAAATAAAGTCACCACTAAATAATCCCATCGGAACACTTGAACCACCACCTAAATCAGTGAGTAAAAAGCTAATACTTTCAGGCGTGTGCCCTGGAGTATGCAGAACTTCTAATTTAACATTGCCTACTTGAATGATATCTCCATGTTTAACAAATTGTGTTTTTGATGGCATATTTTTATACCCTAATGCATCTTCACCTTCGCCAGACACATATATATTTGCATTTAAACGTTTAGCCACATCACGAATTCCTGAAGCAAAATCAGCATGAATATGTGTTTCTGTAGCTTGTGTAATTGTTAAACCTTCAGAATCTGCAACTTCTATATATTTCGATAAATCACGAACAGGGTCTATTATTATTGCCTCTCCTGTACGTTGACAACCCACTAAATATGATGCTTGAGATAAATGATTATCGTAAAACTGTTTAAAAAACATGATAACAACTCCTTTTATTAATAGATTTAATTAGATAAATAAATTATGATTCGCATTTTCAGTAGCACCAATATAAGTGCCTACACCACCGTACTCAACTTCATCTCTAAGTTCTTCTTTCTGAATACCCATGACATCCATACTCATCGTACAAGCGATTAATTTGATATTTTGCTCAATAGCTTGATTGATAAGTGTTGGTAATGAATCAACATTTTTCTTTTTCATTACGTAGCGCATCATCATATTTCCTAAACCAAACATATTCATTTTGGAAAGAGGCATTCGTATATTCTTTTTGGGCAACATTAAATCAAACATTTTTGCAATACCTTGCTTTTTAACATTAACTGTTTGCACTTTTTTTAATGCATTAAGCCCCCAAAAAGTAAAGAAGATAGTTACATCTTTTCCAGCAGCTCTAGCGCCATTTGCAATAATCAATGCTGCTACAGCTTTGTCTAATTCTCCACTAAATAATACAATTGTAGTACCTTTAGCAGAATAATTTATATCTAAATCTTTTGCTTTTTCTTTTTGAATAATCGCATTAATTCCATTGTTATTTTCATCAAGCTTAACTAAAGTATGCCTTGTTTGTTTCACCCAACTTTTAATGTCACTAGGGAATCCAGGGTCTGTGACTTTGACTTCAATTTGGTCACCTACTTCAATATTCTTCATTTCTTGACTAATTTTTACAATTGGCCCTGGACATTGAAGACCACGATAGTTAAATTGTTTACGATCTGCTTTAATTTCTATACTTTTATATTCTTCTTGTGTATCATAACTATCGTTTTCTTCTTCATAAGCTTTATAACCACCATCAAGATTTATAACGTTATAACCTTGTTTAGCTAAATATTTACTAGCATTAGCACTTCTGTTACCACTTCTACAGATTACATAATAGGTTTTATTTTTTTCTTTATTGAATGACTCAATCTCATCAACAGGATGAAGTATGGAACCATTGATATGTCCTAATGCATACTCCTCTTCTGTTCTAACATCAATTAATTGCCCTTGCTTGGCTAGTTTTTCCAATTCTGCTTTACTAAATTCATCGATAAACTTTTCTCCGTATTGTTTCATAATAACCTCCCTAAAAATACCTGTAGGGGTATTCTAAACAGTTGAATGGAACTTGTCAAATACCTCTAGGGGTATTTGACACATTTGTGTTTATCTATTAATATATTTTTATTCAATTAAAAGTGGAGGTATGACTATGAATTATGATAAAAAAATGATTAATCGTATTAATAGAATACAAGGGCAACTAAATGGAATTATTAAAATGATGGAGGAAGGAAAAGACTGTAAAGATGTCATTACACAAATAAGTGCATCAAAGAGTTCACTCCAACACTTGATGGGTATCATTATTAGTGAGAATTTAATAGAATGTGTAAAAGCAGCTGCGGATGATGAAGAAAGCTCCCAAGAGTTAATTAATGAAGCTGTAAACTTATTGGTGAAAAGTAAGTAATGGATATTGTTAATATAGTTATCATGTTACTCATTGGGGTATTCGGCGGGTTCATATCTGGTCTAGTAGGCGTAGGTGGTGCTATCATTATTTATCCAGCTATTTTATTATTACCACCATTATTCGGAGCCCCTGCATATAGCGCATATATCGCATCAGGTCTTACTTCTAGCCAAGTCTTTTTCAGTACATTAAGTGGCTCATTAAAAGCTCGAAAAAAAACAGAGTTCTCGCCACAATTAGTTCTTTATATGGGTGGCGGCATGATTATAGGGAGTATGTTAGGTGCATTTCTAGCAAATTTATTTGATGCTACATTTGTAAATACGGTATATATCATTATTGCTTTACTTGCATTAACATTAATGTTTATTAAAGTGAAACCTAGTTCCGAAAAGTCTTCATTTAATAAATATTTATTAGTTATCATTGGCCTTTTCATTGGTATTATTTCAGGTATAGTAGGTGCAGGTGGTGCCTTCATTATTATTCCTATATTATTGGTTTTATTCAAATTACCAATGAATACTGTAGTCGCTAATAGTATAGTAATTGCTTTTATATCTTCAATTGGTGCTTTTGTCATCAAACTTATTCAAGGTTATATCCCTTTATATGACGCCTTATTCCTTATAATAGGGAGTATTATATTTGCTCCAATAGGGTTAAAATTAAGTAAAAAAGTCCCTAACATAATACAAAAATGGATTATCAGTATTTTAATCGTTTTTGCTATAGTTCAACTCATTTTATAAAACTAATACTTATAACTCAGACAGCAATTTCCCGAAAAATAATACCTCTTATTTCAACAAATATGTATGCAGTTCGGATTTATATGAATAAAAATTTTTGATGAAATATCCATATATATGCTTATAAATATAAATTTATCAACTATAACTAAAAATGATAAAAGATTTAATGCCACTGATGATTGAATTAATATTATTTAAGTTTTTATCAAACGCATGAGTAAAGTATATGCACATTGGGAATTAATCGAAGCTATTAAAAATTTACGTGACGAAATTGCACCAAATACATTGTTAACAATTAACGGTGATATTCCCGATAGAAAAACAGGACTTGAGCTTGCAGAAAAATATGGCATTGATGGCGTCATGATCGGTAGAGGCATTTTCCATAATCCATTCGCTTTTGAAAAAGAACCACGCGAACACACAAGCAAGGAACTATTAGATCTATTGAGATTGCATTTATCATTGTTTAACAAATATGAAAAAGATGAAATACGACAATTCAAGAGCTTGCGTAGATTCTTTAAGATCTATGTGCGTGGTATAAGAGGTGCTAGCGAACTTCGCCATCAGTTGATGAATACACAATCAATTGCAGAAGCACGAGCACTTCTAGATGAATTTGAAGCCCAAATGGACGAAGACGTTAAAATAGAATTGTAGTATGAGTAATAAAGGTTGAGGAGGAATTTAATGTTCCTCCTTTTTTGTTTGTGTTAAAGTCTTTTAGGTATGAACTAGGGTGATTTAAAGCTGAGTGTATTTATACATTACAAACATTTCCTCAAAACAATTTCATCTCTAATTTCAATGCCATTTTTATCAATTGTAGGAATCGACGGCTTTATTTTCCTAGCTTCTGTTACAGCATCAAAAATAACGTCTGTGATTCTATATTTATTTTTTTGATAGAAATAGAGTGCCTTAATATTTTCATTTGTAGTAATAACACGGATACTTCTTTTACTCATATCTGAGGCAATTATTTCAGCATAATTAAGTAAATGACTACCAATACCCTTGTTCTCTACAAAACTATCTAAAGAAATGATTTCAATGTACTCATCATAAACTTTATACGTTAGTAGCCCCACAATATCATTATTTTTATAGGCAACAATACATGGCAACTCAGACAAAATATAACTACCTGTTGAGACTACCATTTTATTATCGAAATTTTTTTCACTCAACAAGATAGATAAAATATTATTACTCATTTTGTTGTAAGATTTATATTCCAAAATAAGTCACTTCTCTCTGTTAAAAATCCTTATTAGTAATTATTTCTGTAAATTAAACAAAAGTTAAACCTATTTATTCTATAATAATTATTAGATTTTCTACTTTAAAAACACCCCTAAAATTGTAATAATATCCGAAGCGAAGCTAGCTATACTAGAAGATGATTTTGCAAATCTTTTCAAAACTGATAAATCTTCATGAGTGGGTGCCATTTGATTATTAAGAGTATTTTGAATATTATTAACAGCAATCATTAAGTCCACGTTACTTATATCATTTAATTCTTCTTCGTATATGAACTTCTTTGCATTTATTGAATTAATAGTTTCTGCATATATATTTATCTGATTCGCTTTTTTGATATCTACAGAGTTAGTATTTATATCAACATTGGTTTTTAATAATGCTACAGCATGCAACTCTATTGTATTATTAAAATATTTATTATAAAACCTTTCGAATCTGTCATTGCCTTTGTAATAAGACTGAAACTTGTAGCATTGGTAATCATTACCACCAAATTCTAAAATGTATTTTTGATTAATTACATAATTCAGCACATCGATTAGTTCTTTATCTTTTTTGCTAATTGGGTTAAATTTCAATTTTATGGTCAACTTATTACTTTCTATTTCCACATCTGTTCTATATTTTTCTATTACTTCAATTACTTCATTTTCCAAAGACAAACAACCCCTTTTTAAACTTATATATTTTAAAAACACAAATATAGAAATTTTTCACTTTATTACATATTAACATAAAAATGGGAATGATATTCAATTTATATAATTATCAATTGTAAGATTATATTAGACAATTAAAAAAGTGTTCTGTGTTAAACATAATAAGTATTCCCCCAAAAAGAAACCTAAGTAGTTAGTATAGAGTGGCTTATACACATAAGTTCATTGTTAAATAGGTTAAATTATGTAAGTCTCTTTTCAAATTCTATTGGACTTAAATAGTTCAATACATGCATTATCGCAACAATTCTCTTTATGACTTACACTCGTAATTTTTTCTGTTTCTCTTAATTTATTTTGACACTTTATCGATGAGTGCTGACTCCATCTATCCAAATGATGAATTAAATCTACAGATAGTTCTTATGTCATTAATGCTCTTTTTAATGACGAAATTACTAGTTCTTTTATCTAACAGCATAAATACCCCTCCAAAGTACAATATAAAAAGGTATAGTTATAATGATGTCAAAAAGTTTATCACATCGGATTCATTAATTTCATTTTTTATTGGTATCGAATTTAATATTAATTCTCTATGGCGGTAATTTTTATCATTCATTCTTAAATCCAATATAGTCAATAATCCTCTATCTTTTGCTGTTCTGATTAATCTACCGGTACCTTGTTTAAACTTCATAATCATCTCTGAAACTATTACCTTTTCAATATTACCCAATAATTTACTCTTTCTTTTTATTACTGGATCAGGAACGGGAAATGGTAGTCTTACTATTATAATTGATGTTAACTCTTTCTCTTTCAATATTTATATTTACTTAGCGTATAATTAAAATGAAATAAGTGATTTGGTGGGAATGATGATTTAACAATGCACAATTTTGATTCTTTAAACATGTGCATTTTAAAATTATTTTTAGCTATAAATGCGAATTTTGAAGTTGCTACTCTTTTAGGTTTACTAAAATAAAAGTTGATATAAAGAAACTTGAACATGAGAACAAATAAAACTAAATTCATGACAATCTTAAACCTCTAAAAATAACATTTTGAAATCACTAATCAAAATTAATAGCTTTATACTTTTAAATTTTTAATATTATTTTAGTAAAATATATCATCAACTATCTCATTCAACTGTTTTTTAATAATAGTAAAATCACTGTTCAAATCTAATGTCTTAATAATGATTTGACTACCACTCATATGAAACTTATTGTTCAAATCAATATTTTCGTCTGTTTTAGCATATAGCAACATTCCTGAGACCTGCATTGCTTTCTTTTTTAAATTTAATTGTTGGTTTTTCACGTAGGTAAATATTTGATACAAGTTAGTTGAATGGATCTTTTTAGTATCATAATAATTGTTTAATGTATTTTTATAAAATTTTGCATCGATAATTAGACATTTATTTTTATATCTCAACATAATATCACTTCTCATTATAGGAAGCATATTCACGTTGTCATAATTATCTAATGACCATTGAATATTTGATGATGTAACAACAAGCTCTGGAAATTCTTTTTTATAGTACTCTAGAACAAATTTTTCATATAGTCGAGATATTTGTTGTTCGTCTACAAACGCCATAAGATTATTTTGTCCCCTGTTTTCAGTTTGTATTACTCCTTGAAAAATTAAAGAGCATATAGATATCAACATTTTATACATCTGATTATTTCGATCAAACAAATGATGCCATTGAATATTTCTATAATCTAAAGTATCAACATTATTAAAATGAATTAATAACTTTCGGATCTTTATCTTATTCTTCCTAGAAATATCTGTTTTTATTAAACATCTCATTGTAGTTTTTAAAATCTTGTTCATGTATGTATTTAATGAAAATTCATCATAAATACAATTAATACGTTGACTTAAAACTCCTAAGCCTTGTATAGAATTCTTAACATCAACTTTTCCCCTAATAACTTTTAGAGAATCTGTCTGTTCTATATATTCATGATGAAGTCCACTATTTAACTGACTTGATATACCTTTTATAAGAATAGCTGAATATAAATCAAATATATTTTCAAATTGTTCTGTTGCTAACTTCTGATATCCTTTTTTGTTAAGTACTGTAAATGCATAAGATAACATATAATAAATATTTTTAATATTAATCATTATTTATCGAATCCCTTAATTTTTCAGACCATACATTTATTTTTGAAGGTTCATCAAACCAATACTCTTCTAGCATAGGAATAATCTCAAATTCTACAATATTAGAAAGTTCATCTTTGTCGATACATTCAATATTGCTAAAATAACTATGACCAATCACAAAGCCATTACCTAACATATCGTCTTGAACAATCTCTTTATTTAATCCTTCTATACAATTAATTACTGACTCTAATTCAGTATTATTAATTGCTTTAAGAAGTTTTTTGAATTTAGTTGTGTGAAACGCTGGTTGCATATTATAAAACGCAAAGCGTCTGCGTAATGCATAATCTAAAATTGCTAAACTACGATCAGCTGTATTCATCATTCCCACAATATAAATATTTTTAGGCACAGAAAATCTCTCACCGCTATAAAGTAATATTAGTTCTTCATCTCTTTTATCACTTTCAATCAACATAAATAATTCACCAAAAATTTTACTCAGATTACCTCTATTAATTTCATCAATAATTAAAAAATATTCATTATCACGGTCTTTATCAGCTTTCTTACAAAAATCATAAAACGTCCCCGTAGTCAGTTCAAAACCTGAACTAGTAGGTCTATATCCCATAATAAAATCTTCATATGAATAACTTTGATGAAATTGAATTAATTTAATTCGTTCTTTACACTTACTGCCAATCAATGAATAAGCAAGACGTTTTGCAAGAAAAGTTTTTCCTACACCAGGCGGTCCCTGTAGTATGACATTTCGCTTCCTTCTTAAAAGTTGTACTAACCTATCATAATCACTTTCATCAATAAAAACTTCATCTAAGAATTCTTGTTTTCCATATGGTATAACTTCAGTTGTTCTACTTCTATTTTGTATTATATTGTCATTTTCACTGACAACATTTTCTTTGATATTAGAATCAAGTTTGTTTCTGTTAGCTTCATTTATCATTTCAGAATAATGCCAAGACTCATAACTTAAATCAATAAAATCATTAATCTCTACTTCCTGGCACTTCAAAACTAGCTTTAACATATCTATCAATTCTAAATAATGTCGACCTGTTAGTTTTTCTTTTGGTTTAAGTTGTTCATTAATCAATTCTTTAGGAAGTTTATATGTATCAAAAATGTACCAAATTGAACGTGAATCAAAGTTAGCAAATGTTTCAGGTGCAATCCAGTACAAACCACTCGTAATCTTACTATTCCCATTTCCTGTTTTAGTAATATTCTCATCAAAACTATGTATAAATTTTAATTTATTATCTTCTGATGGATAATTTGCAAAATTTAATGCATCAGTAAATAATGTCCATAAATTTTCTATGTCATTATCTTTTCCATAATCTTTAAAATTATAATATGTAGCATTCAGATTATTGACTGTTGGAATACTGTCAAAAACTAAAGGAATTTTGGACTTAATATCCAATTTCGAAGCTAATTCTGTTAAAATTTTTACCTTATTAGTTTCTCTCATAAACGTTTTATTAAATAATGCAAATATTGTAAAAGGATCTATATCCATCAATACATTATCACTTGCTAAAGTTGGGAATTTTATTCCCGTTTTTATATATATTTCCTTCACTATTTCAATTAATTCATAACGTTTATTTTGATAATCTGTTAACTTATCAGCTAATTCTTTATAATAGCTAACCCACGTTTTATCTATACACTTCATCACAATATCCCCTCCGTTGTAATTACAATGTATTATGAAAAGATAGAAAATACTACTTTTCAAAATTATCCCCTTGCAAATAAAATTTTCTATAAATCTATTAGTTTCCTAGATTAATAAATTTCAATGTCGCTAAGTGCATTTTATTCTTGTTATTATTTAATTTGAAGAATATGCTTAAATCATAATAATCACTTACATAAACATCGTACTTTATGATAAGTCACAAGGTAAAAAACTCCTCCGCTACTTATGATACGCTTCTGCTTATCGGTAGATGCCACGGTATTATAACTATATATCCAATAAAATTGATTAATATCATTAAATAGTTTTTACTTTTTGTATGAAGATAAAAGAAATTCGGTTATTGTACGTGCCGCATTGATTGCTAGAAGAGCATGTCTAGTTTCAGGTCTATAATTTTTCTTTGATTTACCATGTGCATCCCCATATTCATTCCTTACTTCGTCCAGACCATTAATTACATTTATCATTCCACTCAAAATTGTTTTAAAAGTATTTTCATTATGTGCACCAGGAGAAAGATTCATAATACTACTTACTTTTCTATATAAAACTCTCACAGTTTCATTATTATTGAATTTTTCTCCTTCAGAATCTAGAATATGCTTCAAAGTACTCTCAACCATTGATTTTGCAGATGTAATTGCGTCCTCTGGATCTGTTAGCGCCTCTTTTTCAATTCTATTACATTCTTTTAATACATACTCAATATCAAATTTTTCTGCCAAAGATTTAACAGTACTTAAGTTAACTTTACTTCCATTTTTAGTTATTCTTCCTTCCTCTTTATTATATGCATATCCTAATGCATTAATTATTTTTATTAATCTATTAATTTCTTCGTCTTCATCAATTTCATTACTATACATATTCCATTGAACCAAATACGCTTCCATAACATTAAGTAATTTAGAAAATTCAGATTCATCTTCTAAATTTAAAGTACTAATATATTCCCACGCTAATGTTTTACGTTGCCCACTATATTTTTGATTTATAGAGCTATCTCTCATAATATCTGCATCAATAAAATTATTTTGAATTTCTCTGAGTGAGCTTCTTGAAGAAAGTAAGTCTAAAAATTTATCAATGAGTGTTGATTTTTTCATGATATTCTCCTTTTAACCAATAATTTTTCTAAAGTTCTCAAGTTCTTCTTTTTAACTGCCACTATGTATAAAATGTATTTCGATTCAAAAATTGTAACGTTTAACCATAAATGATTATAAAATAAAAACACTTTCGTTGAATTCATTTTATGGAAATATAATAATTTTAATATTACAAAAGCAGGCTACTTTTTTTCTATATACTTCAAAAATTTGGTAACCCAGAAAACTGTGCTTTTATTATATTTCCATTTTAAGGGTTTATCACCATAATATTCTCCATTTTTTTATCTAATTTAAATTTATTTCTAATAATCAAAATTATGTCTGAGATGTTACTAATGTATTTAATATTATTTTTAGTATTTAATCTCCCCCTACTTATGATACGCCTCTCCACGCATAATCTTAAACGCTCTATACACTTGCTCAATTAACACAACCCGCATCATTTGATGTGGGAATGTCATTTTGCTGAATGATAGTGCGTAGTTACTGCGTTGTAAGACGTCCTTGTGCAGACCGTTTGATCCGCCAATGACGAATACAAAGTCGCTTTGCCCTTGGGTCATGCGTTGATTCAATTCTTGGGCCAATCCTTCGGAAGATAGCATCTTTCCTTGTATTTCTAATGTAATGACTGTGGATTGTGGTTTAATTTTGGCTAGTATTCGTTGGCCTTCTTTTTCTTTTACTTGCTCAATTTCTTTGTCGCTCATATTTTCTGGTGCTTTTTCGTCTGGAACTTCTATGATGTCTATCTTGGTGTATGGGCCTAAACGTTTTTCATATTCTGCTATGGCTTGCTTCCAATATTTCTCTTTTAGTTTCCCTACAGCTAAAATGGTGATTTTCATGTCGTTTGGTCCTCCAAATTGTTATCAACTTTCCAGTTATCCACAAGTTATTAACTTGTTCACACTGTTCCCTCTTATTATACCAATATTTTTTGCAGTTTTTGATATTTTCCTGACATTTATGCCCGATTTTTAGTGTATAACCTGTGTATTTGTGGATAACTCTGTGGGCATTGTGGGTATTTCTCTTTAAATTGTACACAATTCTGGATAACTATCCCCATTTCTGTGGATAAACACCTTGATGTCTTATTACTTATCTTCGTTTTTATATCCCATATTTATCAACGGTTATCGCTTTTTTTCATAAAAAAACACTACCGTACCTCTTATTTGAGAAATACAGTAGTATTATTTTCAATATATTTTAGCTAGCTTTTCTACGTCGTACAGTCGCAATTAAACCTATACCTGCTACTAATACAAACATCGCTGCTGGGCTTGAACTTTGATCAGTTCCAGTTTTTGGTAACTGTTTCTCATGTGCGCTACCTTTAGGCGCTGACTTGTTAGCCAATTGTTTCCCACTCTTACTTGATACAGCAGTTCCTTCCAATGCGCGATCAGAACCTTCTCTACCACTACTAACAGTTCCGCTATGCGCTGGTAACAACACAACTTTACTTGGCACTGGTTGTTTCGCTGGATTCATCACTTTGTCTTTATCAATTGGTTGTGTATCTTTACCAGACTTACTACCTTTGCTACCTTGTTGTCCTTTAGCTGGTTGTTCACTTACTGCTGGTTTACCTAATAACATACGTTGTGGTTCTGTCGTATCATACTTAGCTAAGTTAGCTGTTTTTAAATAACTTGCTAGTACTTGATCTAATGAAATACCTTCTTCTCTAGGACCACCGAACATACTATATCCGTCGCCACCTGATGCTGTGAAGTCATTCATCGTTACGTGATATACACGTTTTAAATCAATATTTTCAAACTTACCTGTCTCTTTATTTAAAATTTGAATAGCATTAATTCGTTTGCCAGACGGTTTATTTATATCATAGTAAACACGGATTGAATCAGAGATATGTAGTAAACCGCCATTCGCTGTTAACACTGTCTTACCGTCCTTTTGTGTTGTTGGTGCGCCTAAACTATGTTCGAAAGCCGTCCAGACGTCTGAACCTTTTACATCAATTTGCGCAATCGTATTTCCAAATGGTAATACTGAGATTAAATCATAGCGTGTCACCTTACCTTTTGCGATAGAGGCACGAATACCTCCACCATTTGTCACGGCAAAGTCAGTCTTTTTAGAGAAATTCTTAACGCCATACGCTTCCATAGCATCTGCAATCGCGTTTCCTAAATTTGTTTCACGCGTTCTAACGTCATCTCTTTCTCCTTTGAAATCAATCGTATTATTTGGAATAATAATCTCTGCTGTTTGTGCTCTAAATGTTTGATCAGCTTGATTAATTTGTTCAGCTAATGCTTTGTTCGGTGTCACATTTTCAACGTCTTTAACGTTAATCAATGACGGCTTAATATTCGATACCTCTCCATTGCGGTAATTAAATGTAATCTTACCGATATTCGCAAGTGCTGTACCTGTTTGTGCTAATGCATCATTGTTATAAATTTGACCATTTTGAAGTACGGTATGTGAATGACCATCAATGACTGTAATTCGTTTCTTCAATCGTGGATTTTGACTTAATTGTTTCACTAAGTAATCACCACGCCATGTTTCTTGTGTTGAAGGATCAATCCCTAAATGTGATATAACAACAAATGTATCTACGTCTTTATAAATACGCATCATTTCTGCTGTCACACTTTGTAATGGATCTCTAAATTCAACACCTTTAATGCCTTCAGGTCTTGTTTTCGTCTTTGTTTCTGGTGTCGTTACGCCAATAATTCCATAACGAATACCATTTTTCGTTACAATCGTTGAAGGCTTAAACGCGCGTTTCCCATCTTTGTAAACGTTAGTACTTAGCATCGGGAAGTCTAACATACCCTCTAATTTTTTCAACTGGTCGTATCCAAAGTCAAATTCGTGGTTACCGACTGCCATAGCATCATAACCTACTGCATTCATCGCTTTAGCCATTTCTTCACCTTTAGACTGGTTTGAAAGTGGTAAACCTTGGAAGGCGTCTCCTGCGTCTAACATTAAATCAGGCTTTTCTTGTTCTTTTACTGTTTTTAATTTAGCCATACCGATGACACGCCCTTTTTCTTCGGCTAGTCGGCCATGGATATCATTTGTATGTAATATTTTATGTGTTGTTGTTTGTGGTGCATTGGCAGCAAACTTTCGTGGTGAAAGTGATGCTGTTTCAGCATTTGATAATTTGAATGTTGCTGTGTGAGTTGGATTTTGTGTTGAGGCTTGTTGTGTATCTACGTCGCGTGTTTCGTTTACTTTTGTTGAAACTGCTGTAGATGGTTTGTTAGATGGTGCGTTGGATGTTACTTTGTTGTTTGTATCATCAGCTGTTCCCTGCGCTGATGCTGATACGTGGGTTGCCGCTTCTTCACCATAATGATGAGCCGCTTCCTTTGTTGGCGGTACTTGTTGCTTATCTGTTGGCGCTTTGTCTATCGTTATTACTGCATGTGCTTTCATTGGTGTATGCTGCTCAGCCGCGTTCGAGACATGCCATAATCCCATTGCACTAAAAAGCAAAACGAGCCATACACTTGTTTTAAGTAATAAAGCTTTCATTTCGTTCCCTCCATTAACTGTCATACACCAATATATTATCATAATCCTTATATTAAAATGATTGATTTTATGTAAATTATTTATAAATTACATTTAATATCGAATTATTTTTTACATTTCAACTAGAACCTTAATCTCAACAACAGCCATTTCCAACCAACAACATAAAAAAGCACCCGATAAAGTCGTCTCACAGCAATGCGGAACTTTATCGGGTGACTCTCATTTATATTGTATATATTGGCGTTGGAATAGCTTTATCCGTATCACATAGCAATACTTCTTTTTCCGTATCAATATCGTGTTCGTTCAATACTTGACCAACACTCATACGCGCCAAATCTTTCATGTTATTATCTTGTGATAAATGCGATAGGTAAATACGTTTCGTGTTACCTGTAATCACGTCTGTCATTGCATGACCCGCATCCTCATTAGATACATGACCCATATCGCCTAAAATACGTTGTTTCGTCTTCCATGGATAACGACACATTCTCAACATATCGACGTCATGATTACTCTCAAAAATAAACGCATCGCTGCCACGTATCATACCTTTCATACGATCAGACACGTAACCCGTATCCGTTAAAATCGTAAACTTCTTATAGTTATTATGGAAAATATAAAATTGCGGATCTATTGCATCATGTGACACGTTAAACGATTCAACATCGAAACCTGCAATAGATTTTGTTTCATAAGGATTAAAAATGAATTTCTGATCCATAGGGATGCGACTATCTTTCTTTTCAATTGCCTGCCAAGTCTTTTCATTCGCATAAATTGGCAATTGATATTTACGCGCCAAAACACCTAATCCTTTAATATGATCAATATGTTCATGGGTTACTAAAATACCATTTAAATCTTGAATATTACGGTCAATTTGACTAAACAATTCTTCCATTTTCTTGCCAGTCAAACCAACATCAACTAATAGACTACCTTTTTCATTTTCTACAAAAGTGGCGTTACCTGTACTACCACTTGCTAATACACTCATGCGTATCAAGCGGCTCATCCTTTCTCTTTAAACAGTCAATCTCTCTATATGACTGCAATATACATCAGTGCAAATATACGATTTTCCCTACAGAAACTATCAGTATATTAGCTGTTTTGTATACCTTTCCTATTATGTAACTTTAGTTCATCGACCGGTTTCTTATATTTAAATTTTGATAATCACGTGCAATGAATTTCTTAATTATTATAACAATGATTAGACAAATACTAAAGTTTTTAAAATAGCAGTTACGTTAATTTTAAAATGCGGTTCTACTTAAAATATGAATAAATGCGCACATTAGAGACGCAGAAATGTCATCCATGAAAACCCATACCAGCAAAAAGCTAGCACCGCTTCTCACATATGATGAGCTTGCAATACTAGCTTATTACGATTCATATTAATGATTAATAATTTTAGGGTTATTATTTGTCGCTTCGACATAGTAAGTATTCGTTTTGTCCTTACCGTCATGCTTCACTTTAATTTCCCAGTTTGGTTGTAACAATTGAACATTCGTTTCGTTCACGACTGAGTAGTAACCGAGTCTAGCATTAATGACTTCATCACCTTTTTTCAAGTAACGATTATAATATAATGCCTCGATTGCTTTTCTCACTCCAATAACTTGATGCTTCTTATCTGCACCATCTGTGGGCTTAATGTCATCCATCATTGATTGTTTATAACTAGCCGCTTTGTTATCTTCTATATTAAAGTTCAACATCGCTTTACTATTATTCAAAATCGGGAAATTATCATACGTTTGTTCGTATTTTACAGAACCAGAACTAATCTCACTTAATTGATATTCTGAACCTTTGAACACACGTTTGTTAACATAATCCTTCAAATCTTTTAAGTTATTGTCACTGACCTTTACCGATTGACTAATGTTCGCATTTAATAATTTTCCACCATCTGATGTGGTCAAATCCGAATCGCCCTTAGCTTTAGAACTAAAGTCTTTCGAACGCCCCGTAATTTGCTCTAATTTTATGCCTTTAACAGATTTATTTAAAATACTGGCTGGCACCCTAATTTCTTCTTGCTGAAAATTAACTTCATTGTTACTCTCGACTTCATTAATGTGTGAGCGATTGACTTTATTAACATAAATCGATACTAACACGATGTTGACAAGAATAAACACGAAAATGAAAAGTGTCTTTGTCAGTTTCCAGTTCATTTATTCAAGCCTCCCATCGTTATAAACAAACCATTTTCCATCATATTCTACATACCAACGCGGTACGAGTTCACTGTTAATCTGCACTTCAATGTGATTATGATCTGAGTTATCCTGCATTTCGTAACCGATAGCGATGTTTGTTACTTTTTCAAAATTAATATCACTATTGTTCGCTAAGCTTGAACGTACAGACTCTAATTTCGGCAACGTTTTATTATCTTCACTGTTTAAAACAACGTCGGTGCGTAATAACGAACGACGATAATCAAAGACGCCTTTTTCACCCCAAGTGACTTGAATTTGATTAGAGCCTTCTTTATTAAACGTTGGATAACCGTTAAGGAAACGTTGATATGTTAACTCGCCTGACTGATTATTCGTACTAAACAATCTGAAGTCTTCGTTTAAGAAACCACCATGACCATTAATAAAATCAAAGGTTCCTGGAATCGTTTCTTCCATTTTGCTGGAACTTGCTTCATCTTCGGACAAGTTTTTATAATGGTATTTTTCATTTTTATCGTTATAGTTTGCGACACCTGTATTATTGTTGTAGGTTGTAACACCACTCTTTGAACTACGAACGATGGTTGAATCGTCAAATAGTATAGCATTCATTTTCTCAACACTAATCGTGTTAAATACCATGCGATATGTTTTTAACTTTTCAGGTTTACTTGGTGCAAAAACATGCGTCGTACGATCAATTGTATCTTTGTTTGTGATGATATCTGTGTATGGTTGCATATCTTTTTTCACTGCTGCTAATGCATCTAAAAAATGATCATTTTTCGTTGTAGTTGTTAATTTTACGTAATCGTGGCGATCTTTGCTTATAGCATAAAGCACGATATTATCATCAGCATCATGATCTATGACCAAACGATTGAAATTGAAATGATTTGGTACTTTCGCATTCATGTTCAGTACTTGACCAAGATATGTTGATAACGGTAAATCATACGTAAAATCGAATAATGTAAAATCACTGCTCAAATCAGGAATCATCAAGTTATGATCACGACGAACATGTTCCACGGACTTCACTTCTTTATTTTTTAAAGGTTTCGTCAGCTTATTCACATTAGAAACCGTCGCGATCGTACCTTCTGGATGATCATTTTTCGAATGAATAATCTGAAATGGCGTAATAGTTGTATCCATTTTGGCTGTCATAGGTGTCGTTAAAGGTTTCGTTTCACTCTTCTTACTATCTGTATTGTCGACATTTGCAATATCAGGAGAAAAGTTCCATACCATATATGTCAATACGACACTCATCAAGACAAGTAGCGCTAAAATGACAGATTTAATATGCTCCTTATTATTCATCCCAATCACCGTCTTCAATGACTTCACATGGAAGTGTGATAAAGATAGATGTACCTTGACCTTCTACACTGTTTGCCCAAATACGACCATTGTGCGCTTCCACAATCTCTTTCGAAATGGCTAGTCCTAATCCAGTACCACCCATTTTACGCGTACGTGCCTTATCTACACGATAGAATCGGTCGAATATCTTATCGACTTTATTGATAGGAATACCGATGCCATTATCTTTAATACGAATCGTCATTCGATTATAAAGTGGATTTTGTTTCACGTGGAACTCGACACGTTTATCGCCTCTAGAATATTTCATCGCATTTGTAATGACATTATCAAATACTTGCGTCATTTTATCAGGATCAAATTCTGTGAAAATCGTCTTTTTCGGAATATCTCGAATAAATGTTGTATCTTTCGCAGACATTTCATGTCGATTAATAATTTTATTAATGAACATGTTAAAGTCGATAATTTCTTTGTTGATTTGATCAGACTCATTATCCATTTTAGATAACTGTAGCAAGTCATTGACCAGTCGAATCATTCGTTCTGTTTCTTCACGGGTAACAGATAAAAATTGTGGCGCAAGTTCCTCATCTTTCCATGCACCTTCTTCAAGTGCTTCAATGTAACTATTCATAGAAGTTAAAGGTGTACGTAACTCATGTGATACATTGGCAACAAATTCACGACGCTCACGTTCAACTTGTTGTTGTTCAGTAACGTCATGTAACACAGCGATATAACCAGTTACAAATCCTGTTTCCTGCACAATCGTACTAAAGTTAACACGTGCGATTAGACCTTCTTCTTCATTTAAATCTAATAAAAAACTATCATTATTCTCTTGAATTTCTTCAAGTTTAAATTCATCTTCAAGACTTAATACACTTAACATGTAATATCCGATGATGTCTTCTTTCGCCATACCAAGCATCTTGAGTGCCATATCATTGACGATACGAATACGTCCACGGCGGTCTGTTGCAATAATACCATCACTCATATGGGTGATAACTGAGTCCAGTCTACGTTTCTCACTTTCAGTATTAGCCTGCGCTTCTTGTACACGTTTAGACAAGTTATTAAATGCTAAAGCTAATTCGCCAATTTCATCATTACCATAAATCTTCACACGTTGCGTATAGTTACCTCTGGACATTTCGACCGTCTGGTTACGCATATCGGTGATTGGTTTGGTAATCGTTCGCGCTATAAAGAATCCTAGGATGACTGTGATTAATAATGAAATAGCTGTACCAACAATGAATATTTGATTTATATTATTTAATTGGTTATAAACGTCATTAATTTTTGATTCGATATAAATATTACCAATTACCTTTTTATCGACTTTAACTGGGATATTATATACCCAGACACGGTCCTTACCACCGCCATAATCTTTTAAAATTAAATGATCGTTTGATTGTCCTAGTGATAGTGCTTTTTGGACAGAACTATCATTCGCTTTTTGATTGATTAGACTACGGTTAGACTGCTTCGTCGTCGCAATAATAATTTGGTCTTTATCTATAAAACGAATTTCTCCAATTTCTTGACGGTTGGCATACTCACTTAATAAATTTTGAATATCTTTTTGTGCATTTACGGAGCCCTTTTCGTCATATACTTTTTCAATACTAATTTCTAATTGTTTCGCGTACTGCGTAATATTCTTCTTAAAATTATCAAGCAGCTCTTTTTCAAGGTTATTTGTAAAATATAACCCGATAATTTGCATACCAATGATAATCAGTAATACATAAACAATTACAAGTTTAGTATGAAGGGATTGTAGTTGTTTTAGCCACTTCATTCGTTTCGACCTCTACTCATGTTGTTGGAGGAAATATCCAACGCCTCTACGCGTCACAATATATTCAGGATGTGACGGATCATCTTCAATCTTTTCACGTAAACGACGAATCGTTACATCGACCGTACGTACATCGCCAAAGTAATCATAGCCCCATACTGTTTGTAATAAATGTTCACGTGTCATTACTTGTCCCATATGTTTTGATAAATAATGGAACAATTCAAATTCACGATGTGTTAATTCAATATCTTCGCCACGTTTTTTAATAGAATATGCGTCTGGATAAATCACAATATCTTTAATTGTGATTTCATTCGTTACATTTCCAGTGTCTTGTGCTGGTTGTGAGTAATGACGACGTAAGTTCGCTTTCACACGTGCGATTAATTCACGCGTACTAAACGGTTTCGTTACATAGTCATCTGCACCTAGTTCTAAACCAAGCACTTTATCAATTTCTGAATCTTTAGCAGTAAGCATTATTATTGGCATTTCGTATTTTTTGCGCACTTCACGACATACTTCCATACCATCACGACCAGGTAACATGATATCTAGTAATACGATGTCTGGTTCTTCTTCATAAATTAAGTCGACTGCATCATTACCATCGTATGCACAGTACACATCGTATCCTTCTTTTTTTAAGTTAAATTCTAAAATATCAGCAATCGGTTTTTCATCATCAACTACAACAACTTTTCTAGCCATTTGCATAAACCTCTTTTCTTAAATCATTAATATTATTTTATCATTTTTTGTTCTTTATCGTTTATGTTTGTGTAAAAAATCACAGGATGTCGCTTACTATTTTTGTTATTGTGCGCATTTTCCGTCTTATAACGTATAGTAACCTATTATATAATTTACCATTTATAAGCTATTAATTCTATTTTCCAATATAAACTTATATATTAATATTTTTTATTAGTTTCTCACGGCGGATTGTGACAATGATATTTAACACAATGATGAGGTCTCTATTCCAATAATAAAATTAGGGTAATGGCAACTTCTAGTTGCACGTCATTGCTCAGAAAATAAATATCATTATTCGTTATTCGTTACTTTAACAATTGATGATGTTATGGAGGACTGGTGGCATATCACAACGAAGAAATATGTTGACAGTAGCATATGTTTGTACGTCTAATAAAGATTTTATTGTCTATGTTTATCTTTCATATCCAACCACTAAGTTACTTGAGGTTCATACATTATAAAGAAAATGGACGAACAGATAAATCAATATGATTATCATTCGTCCATATATCTTTTATTAATATAATATAAAACGCAAAAAATGCCTATCCTCTTGGATAGGCATTTGTACGGTCTCGACGGGAATCGAACCCGCGATCTCCTGCGTGACAGGCAGGCGTGTTAACCGCTACACTACGAGACCTAAAAAATGGTGACTCCTACGGGACTCGAACCCGTGTTACCGCCGTGAAAGGGCGGTGTCTTAACCGCTTGACCAAGGAGCCGTTCTTAAGCACAAGATAGATTATAGCACAGCCAATCTTGCCATGACAAGATATTTTTTACATAATTTTGCTATTATTTTTTGAAGAATGTTATAAGTGAAAAATTGCATTTTATTGGCAGTCCGTTTATTATAATAATTACGCTATTTTTGAAATTTTTCTATTTTAGATACTTTCATTTACACTTACGTCTACTCTATTTTAATAGCTATTTTCGACATCAGACTTCTTACATTCAAGTATTTCATCTTTATTTTCGTTAAATATCATCTAATCTTCTAAATTATGACTAGCAAATATCACCTTTATGTTAGTATTTTTTATCTAAATAATCGAATCGATACAGAAGCAAGCATAACAAAAGCCTCCTACCAATAAAGATAGAAGGCTCATGTATTTATAATCATTGTGTATGACTTATATAAAGTTCTACCACAATTCTTTTAATAGGTTTGTTTGTTCTCTATCTGGACCAACTGAGAAGATAGAAATTTGTACATTACATAATTCTGAAATACGCTCTAAATATTTACGTGCATTTTCAGGTAATTCTTCTAAAGTGCGCACACTTGTTACGTCTTCTGTCCAACCTGGTAACTCTTCAAAGATTGGTTTACAACGTTTTAATTGATCTAAGTTTGCTGGGTACTCAGTAATTTCTTTACCGTCTAATTCATAAGCTGTACAGATTTTCACTGTGTCTAGGCCTGTTAAAACATCGATTGAGTTAATAGATAAATCTGTAATACCACTTACACGACGAGAGTGACGTAATACAACTGAATCAAACCAACCTACACGACGTGGACGTCCTGTTGTTGTACCGTATTCACGACCAACCTCTCTAATATGATGTCCATCTTCATCGAATAATTCAGTAGGGAATGGACCATCACCAACACGTGATGTATAAGCTTTACATACACCAATTACCTTTGAAACGAATGTAGGACCTACACCTGTACCAACAGTAACGTTACCTGCAATTGGATTACTTGATGTAACGAATGGGTATGTACCATGGTCGATATCTAACATTACACCTTGCGCACCTTCGAAAAGTACCTTTTCATCTGCTACAAATGCATCGTCTAAGATTTTTGATGTGTCTGTTACAAATTCTTTTAAACGTTGACCTGCAGCATAGTATTCTTCAAAGATATCATCAAATGATGGACATGTTTCGTTAAACATACCTTTGAAATATGCTTGTTTATATTCAATATTTGATTTTAATAATCTTTCGAATGTTTCTTTTTCAAGTAAATCTGCCATACGAATACCGATACGTTGAACTTTGTCTACATATGCTGGACCGATACCTTTTTTAGTTGTACCAATCTTATTGTCACCGCGTAAACGTTCTTCATATTCATCTTGTGCTAAGTGATATGGTAAAATCACTTGTGCACGATTAGATATACGTAAATTACTTGTAGGAATGCCACGTTCATTTAATCCGTCTAATTCTTTCAATAGTGCAACTGGATCAACAACGACACCGTTACCGATTACCGCTAATTTGTCTTTGTAAAAGATACCAGATGGTACTAAATGTAATTTATATGTTTCTCCGCCAAATTGAATGGTATGGCCTGCATTATTACCACCTGAAAAACGCGCGATAACATCTGACTGTTCTGCCAAGAAATCCGTTATTTTTCCTTTTCCTTCGTCTCCCCATTGTGTCCCAACTACTACGATTGATGACATGTGAGCACCTCCAAGTTTTTCTCATTTAACCATTTGATATTCTACCAATATCGAGACCATAATGCAAATAAAAATCGAACATTGATTTTCAACCTTTTTAAAAGAAAAATCATTTTAACAAATCGTCTTCAACGTCCTAAAAACCCTTTAACAGAGGCGTTGACAGTACTAATTTATCACTTTCAATACACAAACTTAACATATATCAACCCGTTCAGAACAAAATAAAAACCGTACAATTTTATCATCGTAATGATTATTGTACGGGAAAACTTTTTTACATCATATCTGCATGTGCATAATCGATATCGGTAAATTTATTATATTGTTTCATAAAGTGTAACTTAACTGTGCCTGTTGGACCGTTACGTTGCTTAGCAATGATAATTTCAATTTCACCGTTTTCATCATTCGTTTGTAGCTCAAAACCACCATCATCGTCATCATCTTCATCGCCACCACGGTTATAATAATCATCACGGTATAAGAACGCAACGATATCAGCATCTTGCTCAATCGAACCAGATTCACGAATATCACTCATCATTGGACGTTTATCTTGTCGTTGTTCAACACCACGAGATAACTGACTTAATGCGATAACTGGACATTCTAATTCACGGGCTAATGCTTTTAATGTACGAGAGATTTCAGAAACTTCCTGTTGTCTGTTATCGGACGCACGTGAACCACTACCTTGAATCAACTGTAAGTAGTCAATCACAATCATGTCTAAGCCATGTTCTTGCTTTAATCGACGACATTTAGAACGTAAATCATTAATTCGAATACCCGGTGTATCATCAATAAAAATCTTCGTACGTGATAATTTACCTACCGCTATAGTAAAACGACTCCAATCTTCCTCAGTCATAGTACCCGTTCTTAAGCGGTTTGAGTCAACATTACCAGAACTACAAATCATACGTGTGGCTAACTGATCAGCACCCATCTCTAGTGAGAAAATACCAACTGTATACATATCTTCATGCGTTGCAACTTTTTGTGCAATATTAAGTGCGAACGCAGTCTTACCTACAGATGGACGCGCTGCAAGGATAATTAAATCATTTCGGTTGAACCCTGCTGTCATTTGGTCTAAATCTCGATATCCTGTAGGTATACCTGGTGTTTGACCACTATTTTGATCAAGCTCTTCAGCTGTTTCATACACTTGTCCTAAGACGTCTCGAATGTCTTTAAAGCCATCGCTTTCACGAGAAGATGATAGCTCTAAAATTCGACGTTCTGCATCACTTAAAATCGCATCTAGTTCAAGTTCATCATTATATCCATCATTGGCAATACTATCTGCAGTTTGAATCAATCTACGTTTTAATGCATGCTTAGAAACGATATCAGTATAATACTGAACATTTCGCGTCGTTGGTACATTTGTAGATAACTCTGCAAGATATTGCGGGCCACCCGCTTCATTCAACGTACCTTCCGTCGATAATTGATCCATCAATGTTACAACATCAATTTCTTTATTATCTTCATTTAAGTGCATCATTGCACGGAAAATATGTTGATGGGCACCCCTATAAAACGACTCAGGAAGCAAAACTTCCTGAGTAGTATTAATCAATTCTGGATCTATAATAATTGAACCTAAGACAGACTGTTCAGCTTCATTGTTATGTGGCATTTGATTTTGCTCATACATTCTATCCATGAATGGTTACACCTCTTATTTCAATCCAACTTTATTGTTCAACTGTGTGTACGCGAATTTTACCTTCAACTTCTTTATCTAATTTAACAGGTACATTCGTATATCCTAGGGAATGAATTCCATTTGGTAAATCCATTTTACGTTTATCAATTTTAATATCATGTTGTGCTTTTAGTGCTTCGGCAATTTGTTTTGTACTTACTGACCCAAACAATTTACCACCTTCACCAGTTTTTGCTGATACTTCAACTTCAATGTTTGATAACGTTTCTTTTAATGCTTTAGCATCTTCAATTTCTTGTTGGCGTTCTTGTTTTGCACGTTTTTTCTGTAACTCTAATTGTTTAAGGTTACCTGGTGTCGCTTCTACAGCATAATTCTTTTTCAATAAGAAGTTATTTGCATAACCTACTGGTACTTCTTTAACTTCACCTTTTTTACCTTTACCTTTAACATCTTGTGTAAAAATTACTTTCATGCATCTTCACTCCTACTTAATTGTTCTGTAATTGCTTGTTGTAATTGTGCTATCGCCTCTTCGACTGTCACACCTTTAAGTTGTGTTGCAGCATTGGTTAAATGTCCACCGCCACCAAGTGCTTCCATTGTTAACTGGACATTTACTGAACCGAGTGAACGCGCAGATATACCAATCAGATTATCTTCACGTCTCGCAACAACATATGATGCTTCAATACCTTCTAAACTTAACAGTTCATCTGCTGCTTGTGCAACTGTTACTGGATGATAAATTTTATCGTCTGAACCATGCGCAATGGCTATGCCATTATCTTCAACTTTTACAGTTCGAATTAATTCAGATCGATTAATGTAAGTATCCACATCATCTTTTAAGAAATGTTGCGTTAAAATCGTATCTGCACCATGTGCACGTAAATAACTCGCTGCATCGAATGTTCTTGATCCTGTTCGTAATGTAAAGTTTCTTGTATCTACAATAATACCTGCATACATCACTGTTGATTCAAGACGTGTTAAACGTTGTTCTGTTGGTTGATATTCCAGTAACTCTGTTACCAATTCAGCTGTCGAACTTGCGTATGGTTCCATATATATCAACAATGGATTAGAGATGAAGCTTTCACCACGTCTATGATGATCGATAACAACTTTACGGTTTGCTTTATTTAAGACATTTTCATCTAAAACCAGTTCCGGTTTATGCGTATCAACAATCACTACGGTTGTCTTAGATGTCATCATATCCCAAGCATCATCTGATGTTATAAATCGTTCTCTTAACTCTGGCTTTTTATCAATTTCGTTCATCACGCGTCGTAATGTTGGATCAATGTCAGTCTCATTTAATACGATGTATGCTTCTAAATTATTCATCATTGCAAATCTAGACACACCGATTGCTGCACCAATTGCATCTAAGTCAGGACGTTTATGTCCCATGATAATGACTTTGTCACCCTCTGCAAGGATATCTTTTAACGCATGTGAGATCACACGTGCTCTTACACGAGTACGTTTCTCCATCGGGTCAGTCTTACCGCCATAGAAGCGCACATTACCATTAATACTTTTAATTGCAACTTGGTCGCCACCGCGTCCTAATGCTAAGTCTAGGCCTGATTGTGATAATTCACCTAAATCGATTAAATTTTCAGTACCTTCACCAACACCAATACTTAATGTTAATTGGGCACGATAACCAACACTTTTTTCACGTAATTGACTCAAGATATCAAATTTAGATTCTTCTAAGTCAGCTAATATTTTTTGATTTAAATAGGCTACGAATTGATCGGAACTATACCTTTTAAAGAATATATTATACTCAGTTGCCCATCGACTAATAACACGCGTTACCATTGAATTGATTTCCGAACGCTGCGTATCATTCATATTTTGAGTAATCTCATCGTAGTTATCTAAAAATAATGTCGCAATGATTGGTTTAGAATTTTCAAATAGTTCATTTGTTTGTACTTGTTCAGTTATATCAAAGAAATAGAGGCAGTGATCATTCTCAGAATAACGTACTTGGAAATGATACTGATTATATTCTATTTCAACGGATTTCACTCTATCTAATTGCTTTAAAATATTTGGAAATACTTCATTTACAGATTCAGAAATGACATTTGCTTCCATATGATCTATCATAAATTGGTTAACCCATTCGATGTGATCATTTTCATCTAAAACAATGATACCAATTGGTAAATGTTTGATTGCTTTATTATTTGTTGTTGAAATTTGAGCACTCAAACCATCTACATAACTATCCATTTTCATTAAAGCTTGTCTGAATAAAATGATGCTAACAATAATCATCACGACAAGAACGATAGATGCAATTAATGCTATAAGACTATTAAAGATAAACCATACACCCATTAAAACAATTGCTGTGATGATCATGATGACAAATGGTATTAGTAAAGCTTTCTTAGTGGACTGCCGATTCATTATTCCACCTCTATTCACTTTTTAGAATTATTTTTCATGATTCGCTTCAAATTCAAACTTAAATCGATAACACCAAGTAGTCCTACAATATGTGTCGTAGGTGTCAGTATTGTACCGATAATCAATAGTAAAATCGTTACTGCATTCGGCAAACCTTTCGCTTTACCAAAGAAATGAATAACACTTAAACCTTGAATATACATTACTAATGATAACACAAGTTGGAAGTTTAAAAGAATGCTCTGGAACACACTCGGTTGACCTGTAAATAATAAACATATGATAACAATAATGTATATCCATAATAAAATACCGCTCATTTGCCACGCGAAAAGTGGCTTAAATACAGGTGTAGCGATTTTAAATTTTCGTAAAATCGGAAATGTAACGATTAAGTTAATTAAGACGATTAAAAATGTAATGATAATGATGAAACCTGGTAATTGAACGGTCGCTTGTCTAAACCCTTCTTCTAATATTTGGGTCATATTCGCATCGGCACCGCTCATCGTAATCGCTTCATGTAATGTTTGCTTGAAAGGTTTTACTATGCTCGCTGATGGTGGAATTCTTCCGAATGTTTGTAGTAACATAAAAGCGATTAATGAAATTAAGCTCATCGCTACTGTTGTTACGTATAATATTCTTTCTTTAGACGTTCTTTCTTTGAGCAATTGACCAATAATTAAACTTGCAATTAAGACTAATATGATGGCACTTAAAACGAAAGTATTACCTAAAACAGTTGTTATAATTACTGTAATAAGTGCACTAATCCCGAAAGATTGTATTGATTTATTCCATAAAACGATACCTGGTATGGTTGCAAATAATGCAAATATTAGTCCTAAACCAGGCACTAGATATAAAGCTAAAGCGACAAATACCAACGCAATCGTTGCAATTATTGTTGCTTTAGGTTGTATTTTTGAAAACACATAAGCCACTCCCATATTTTTAACTATAGCTATTATTTTAACCTCTTTAATGGAATTTAACAATTTATAGATTGTATGCTTCTATTTCATTTAATTGAATAATAACTTTCATGTTTTATAAGTAATTAACATACTCATTTGAATCGCTTTTGTGTGCTTTCATTTTCAACATGATTATTTAATCCCACTACATAGCAATCAAGCTTGATTTAGATTTACAATTCATTACCACTCTCATGTACTCTAGATGTTTTTGAATATGATAGCTGTGATTTAGTGGCTTCATTCTTTGAAAATATATATATTATTACTTACGCTTAAAATGCTTTAAATTTAAGAAATGATATAAGTTAGGTGCCCAGGTACTAAAGTTTAGTAGGAATCCATCATGCCCAACATTATCAGGCACGAAGAAATGACGATGATATTTAAAACGTTCACCTAATGCACGAACTTGATCATCCGGATATAGCAAATCATCTATGAACCCCATCGTTAACACTTTTGTTTCTAAATTTTTAAAAACATGCGTTACGTCTGTGCGACCTCGGTCAATGTTGTGACTATCCAATACATCTAGCAGTGTCAGATAACAATTCAAATCAAAATGTTCTTTAAATTTATTACCTTGATGTTGTTGGTATGCGACTACTTCATCCAGCGTGAAACGTTCATCATAACTTTTTGATGATCGATATGTCAAAAAACCTAATTGGCGTGCAATACTTAGACCTTCCTTACCACCAAGATGAATGGCTTGCCTTGCAATTTCATTGAAAGCTCTACTATAAGATGATGTTCGGCTTGTTGCAGCAAGGATAATGGCTTTATCTACTTCAAACTGTTGATTGTAAAGTAGTTCCATTGCTTGCATTCCTCCAAGGCTTCCCCCTATTAAAATATTAATCTTGTCATAACCAAGGGCTTGTATACCTCGTTCATTCGCTCTGACTATATCTCTTAATGTTAATTTTTTAGGAAAATGAGGGTCGTTTAAAGGTGAACTTGAACCGAAAGGACTACCAATAACATCAAATGTTAAAAATTGATAATCGTGAATGGGTATATATCCCCCATCAATAATTTCTCGCCACCAACCCGGATAATCATCTGTTCCATATGTTAAATGATTGCCAGTTAATGCATGACAAACTACAACTAATGGTTGTCCATGATAACCGACATGCTCATATCTCAAACGCAAGTTATCTATGACTTCCCCAGATTCTGTAATAAATTTCCCTAAATTTAAAGTATCTACTGTGTAATTTGTCATTGTTCTTTCCTCCTTAAACAAAAAAAACTTCTCACCCTATTGAAAAGTAAGAAGTCTTTATACTTATCATTCGAGTAACTCGTTGGTTTTAGCACCGTGCTATAAAGTCGGTTGCTGAAGTATCACAGGGCCAAGTCCCTCAACTTCTCACAATAAGAAATATGAAATTGTTATGTGTTAGTTGAGATTCAGTGATGAATTACTTTATCATTTAAAATGTTGTTATCATTGTCATGCGTTAGCCAAATCGCTTACGTATACACGATTCCCAATCTTAACATAGACGATTTGTATATCAGAATTTTCTGATTACTAACAGTTTACCTAAGTTTAAATATCTGTTCAATGATTTTCAGTTATTTTTAAAAGAAAAATCGTAATGCTGCCATGATAACAATCCCACTAATAATTGTAATAGTTAAACTACGCGTGATTATAGATAAAATAACCGTCGGAATGAGCGCGATAATGTAAGGGATGTTTAATGTATACCCCTCACCATGAGGCGTCTGTTGAATAATGCTGTCAATGACAAGTGCCGTAAATAGTGTGATTGGGATAAATGATAGCCATCGAACCACGACATCAGGCAATTGCACTTTTGAAATCATGATAAAAGGTATAATTCGAATTAATAGCGTTACGATACCACACAATAAAATAAGTATTAACATGTTCATATGAGTTATCATCGTTCCATCATCACTCCTAACGCTGCTGAAATTGTGGCTGCAATTAATATTGCTAGATATGAAGGCATAAACATACTTAGCGATAACATCATTACTATGACGGCAATAATGAGTACTATGTAAATTCTTAATCGCGATTTAGTAATTGATTCAAATTGCGCAATGGCCAAAAAGATAAACATAGCCGTGATAGCAAAATCTAACCCTAGCGTTTGCGGATTTGAGATATATTCGCCAAATAAAGCCCCAGCTACACATGAAATTGCCCAAAATAAATATGCTGTGATATTAAGACCATGCATCCAACGATCATTGATAGCTTCTCCTTTTAAATAAGGTGTAATGGCGACGCCAAACGTTTCGTCAGTTACTAATGAACCTAATCCAACACGGTTCCAAAACCCATATGTCTTGAAGTTTGGTGCAAGCGACATACTTAAAAGGAACATTCTTGAATTTACGATAAATACAGTTAGTACAATCGCTGATATCGGTGTACCTGCTATAAACAACGCGCACATAATAAATTGCGCAGCACCGGCATATATTACAAGACATAACAAGACAATTTCTAAAATACTAAAGTTTTGAGACGAAGCCACAATACCAAATGAAATACCAACACCGGCATAACCCAATAATGTTGGGATACACTCTCGCACGCCTTGTCTAAAACTTAAATGTGTTGTCATCTCAACTACCTCCTTTGCCACTTTATATTTATATAATTACGAAAAAAATAATATACCTAGTCTAATACAGTTCTATATCACAAGCAATAACGTTAGACGCCGGTTTGTCTGAAGTTAGACATACCGTAGTCTTTAATCAGCTTCATATTAACTTTTTATTTTTTAGAATTTTCAATTTTTTATTTAAGACTACCTCCATATTTTCTATGGATTGTAGTTGTTTTTAAATACTAATTTTATAATTTTTTATATCTAATGATGAGTATGGGATATTGATTCATGTACCACTCCCTTATAATCATCATACCCTCCCCCTACCCTACTCCATCGATATTACTCATACTACATCAACGAAATCAGTATTTTATCGCTTAATTTCCTATAATAGTGATGCTCAAAATTGTTACGTTTTAGATTGTTTTAGTTCATCATAATTATCCCGTATTGTTGCTATAATGAAATGCGTTCACCCCATTAAACAACAAACTTAATTTATTGTTGTTATGTGCATTGGCTCACTATTATACTTTTACAGCACAAAAAAAGTGGCGACAGCTTCGTCACCACTTTTTAAAATATTATTTAAAGTATCTTGCCCTTGCTTTAAGTATACGTAGATATATACTTTTTAAAGCTTGTAGCTAAAGCCTTTATTTAACTGGTTTTGAAATTTGTGTTTTACCACCCATAAATGGTACTAATGCTTCTGGAATTGTTACTGTTCCATCTTCATTTTGGTAATTTTCAACAATAGCAGCAAATGTACGTCCAACTGCTAAACCACTACCATTTAATGTATGTGCTAATTCTGGTTTAGCTGCTTTGTCACGCTTGAAGCGGATGTTAGCACGACGCGCTTGGAAATCCGTACAGTTTGAGCATGAACTAATTTCTTTATAATCATTGTAGCTTGGTAACCAAACTTCTAAATCATATGTTTTGCTTGCACTAAATCCAATATCACCTGTACATAAAATAACACGACGATATGGTAAACCTAACTCTTCTAGAATTGCTTCTGCGTTTGTTGTCATTTCTTCTAAAGCATTCCATGAATCTTCAGGTTGTTCAAAACGTACCATTTCCACTTTATCGAATTGATGTAAACGAATTAATCCTCTTGTATCTCTACCTGCTGATCCTGCTTCACTACGGAAACATGCAGATTGACCAGTGAATTTTTCAGGAAGTACACCTGGTTGAATAATTTCATTACGGTAGAAATTCGTTAATGGTACTTCAGCAGTTGGAATTGTATATAATCCTTCTTTTTCTACTTTAAATAAATCTTCTTCAAATTTAGGTAATTGACCTGTACCATACATTGTATCTGCGTTCACAAGCTGTGGTACCATCATTTCTGTATAACCATGTTGTGTTGTATGTTTTGTAATCATATAGTTCATTAAAGCACGCTCTAATTGCGCACCTTCATTTGTTAAATATACAAAACGCGCACCTGAAACTTTTGCTGCACGGTCAAAATCAGCCATTTTCAATTCTTCTACAATATCCCAATGTGCTTTTGGTTCAAATGAAAACTCACGTGGTGTACCCCACTTTTTAACTTCAACGTTATCTTCATCAGATTCACCTTGAGGTACATCATCACTTATTAAATTTGGAATACGACAAAGGATACCTGTCATTTTATTATCAATTTCATTTAATTGACTATCTTTTTCTTTAATATCGTCACCTAATGTGCGCATTTCAGCAATCACATCATCAGCATTTTCTTTATTACGTTTTTTTAATGCGATTTCTTCGCTTACTTTATTACGACGTGCTTTCATTTCTTCTGTTGCACTAATTAATTTACGTCGTTGCTCATCCAATTCTAAAATTTCATCTACAACTTTTGGATCATCTCCACGTAATTCAATTTTGCTCTTAACTGTGTCAGGCTCATTTCTGAATAATCTAATGTCTAACATTAACCTTCATCCTTTCCCAAATAATTATCATTTATTATGGAATGACGTACGTCTTTATTTTTTAGAAAATAAAAAAAGACCACATCCCTACAAGGGACGTGGTCTACGCGTTGCCACCCTATTTAACAATTTAAGTTATAAAGATACACTAAACCTAAATTGCACTTCACTAAAATAACGGTTATCACCGATTGTTCTTTTAAATTAAGTAGGTAGATTCATATATATGTTGATTCTTGTTCACACTAACCACAAGCTCTCTGATATCGAACACTATATATTACTTGTCCTACGAACAATGTCTTATTAAGTTATTTTTAATATAGCAAACTATATTTGCTTTTTCAAGTAACGATTTCAAACATCACTCATGTCGATTTAGTGACATGCAGTCGTTTGATAAATTGATTGCTTTAAATACTGTGCAACCGCTTCAATATCTTTATGAAATTGACGATCATGTGTAATGGATGGCACGATACTTCGAAACTCATCATACTTGCGACGTGTTTTTGGTGATAATCCTTCAACACCTTTTAACTCTGCTGCTTGTAATGCAATAACACATTCGATTGCCAGCACACGTCTTGCATTTTCAATAATTTGATAACCATGTCTAGCAGCTGTAGTTCCCATAGATACGTGATCTTCTTGGTTCGCAGATGAAGTGATAGAATCAACACTCGCTGGATGCGCTAAAGTTTTATTTTCAGAAACGAGACTTGCAGCAGCATATTGCATAATCATCGCGCCACTTTGCAATCCTGGCTCTGGACTAAGAAATGCTGGTAAATCACCATTTAATTGAGGATTTACTAGTCGCTCTAGACGACGTTCCGATACGTTTGCTAATTCACTTACACCTAATTTAAGATGATCTAATGCAAAAGCAATAGGTTGTCCATGGAAGTTACCACCTGAAATAACAAACGTTTCATTTGCTTCCTCAAATATAAGTGGATTATCATTAGCCGCATTCATTTCAAATTCTAATTGCTGTTTAACATAATTGAATACTTGAAAACTCGCACCATGGATTTGTGGTATACAACGCAACGTATATGCATCTTGTACACGTATTTCTGCTTGTCGCGTCGTTAATGCTGATCCTTCTAACCAATCACGCATACGCGCTGCCACATTAATCTGTTCTTGAAAATTACGAACAGCGTGCACATCATGTCGATATGCATCTATAATGCCATTAAGAGACTGATGCGTTAATGCAGCAATCCATTCAGATTGGTAACCTAAATCTTCTGCTTCTATATAACTAATGACACCTTGAGCTGTCATAGCTTGCGTACCATTAATCAATGCTAAACCTTCTTTAGCCTGAAGGTTCAAAGGTTGTCTATTTAATTCTCTTAATACATCGTCACTATCCTTTTCTTCCCCTCTGTACAATACTTTCCCTTTACCAATTAATGCTAATGCTAAGTGTGATAATGGCGCTAAATCTCCTGATGCACCGAGAGAGCCTTGCTGTGGGATTATCGGTATAATACGTTCATTTATAAAAAATTGTAATTGTCTCACTAATTCTAAAGTGGCACCTGAATGACCTTTTAATAATGTATTCAATCGTAAAATCATCATGACTAATGCTACTTCTTTTGAAAATGGCTCACCTAGTCCACAGGCATGTGAGCGTATCAGATTCACTTGTAATTCATTATATTGCGTCGGGTCTATACGTACATCACTAAATAACCCAAAACCTGTAGTAATACCGTAAACCGTTTCCTCATTTTCAATAATACGTTCAACTACCGCTCTACTTTTTTTGACACGTTCTAACGCATCATCAATAATTTCAATCTTTGATTGTTGTTGTAAAAATGATTTAATATCCTCAATTGTTAGTGTTTCACCATCTAAATATAAAGTCATATATGTTACCCCCTTGTTTATATTAAGTAACCCATCCTTCTTGAAGTATACGTTTTCATTTTTATTGAAACAATGGTTTTACGTACATTTATAACCTATTATCAGAGCACTATTGTAGTGCGTTAAAGGATATTAATATTGTTGTAAGCATATTTAATAATTTATCTATTGACGAATTGCATATACAGGTATAGTATTTTCTATTGTATTTAACGACAAATAATAATGAATTCAGAAATTTATAATACATTTTGTTAAAAGTTACTATATATTTTTAAAATTGAATAAATTCCGAAAAGGCTTTTACATGGGAGGTTATATCACTATGGAAACGTTAAATTCTATTAACATTCCTAAGCGTAAAGAAGATTCACATAAAGGTGATTATGGCAAAATTTTATTAATTGGTGGATCTGCTAACTTAGGTGGTGCCATTATGTTAGCGGCTCGTGCATGTGTATTTAGCGGTAGTGGTTTAATCACTGTAGCTACACATCCAACAAATCATTCAGCTTTACATTCTCGTTGTCCAGAAGCCATGGTTATCGATATTAATGATACGAAAATGTTAACGAAAATGATTGAAATGACTGATAGTATCCTTATTGGTCCCGGACTTGGTGTTGATTTTAAAGGGAATAATGCCATTACATTCCTATTACAAAATATACAACCACATCAAAACTTGATTGTTGATGGTGATGCAATCACAATTTTTAGTAAACTTAAACCGCAATTACCTACTTGTCGTGTAATATTCACTCCGCACCTCAAAGAGTGGGAACGTTTAAGCGGTATTCCTATTGAGGAACAAACTTATGAACGTAATCGTGAAGCGGTAGATCGTTTAGGTGCAACAGTTGTACTAAAAAAACATGGTACTGAAATTTTCTTTAAAGACGAAGATTTTAAATTGACAATTGGTAGCCCAGCAATGGCTACTGGAGGTATGGGTGATACTCTTGCCGGTATGATTACAAGTTTTGTCGGTCAATTTGATAACTTAAAAGAAGCGGTTATGAGTGCCACATATACACATAGTTTTATTGGCGAAAATCTTGCAAAAGATATGTATGTGGTGCCACCATCAAGACTTATCAATGAAATACCTTACGCAATGAAACAATTAGAAAGTTAGTCATTACTAATCATTGAATGTAGTACAGTATTACTTTCTAGCATAAAAATAAGACTCCCCTACATATAGGGAAGTCTTATTTTTTTATTATTCTTCATCTGATGATTGTTGTATATCTTCTTCAACACGATCCATGAAATCTTGTCTTACTTCAATACGTCCATCTTCATCATTTTCTTCTGAATCAATCACTTCAGTATGAATTGCATTTCCTGGTGTTTCATCATTTACAACCGCTTCACGTTGTTGTTCAGTACCATCTTCAGATACAGTTGAAGTAGATTGCTCATCTTCATTCGTTTCATCTTCTGCATCTTCTTTTACTTTAGCAACCGTTGAAACAAATTGATCATCGCCTAAACGAATTAAGCGAACACCTTGTGCTGCACGACCATTTTGAGAAATATCTGCAACATCTAGTCGAATAATGACACCTGCATTAGTAACAATCATTAAATCTTCTTCACCAGTTACTGTAGTGATACATACAACATTACCATTACGCTCAGTAATCGTAGCTGTTTTAATACCTTTACCACCACGATTTGATAAACGATAGTCATTAACTGGCGTACGTTTACCATAACCATTTTCAGTAACTACTAATACTTCATCAACACTGTTTGCATGAGCTACATCAAGCCCTACAACTTCGTCACCTTCACGAAGTGTAATACCTTTCACACCCGTTGCTGTACGGCCTAAAGGACGTAATGTTGATTCAGGGAATCGAATTAATGATGCATGTGATGTACCAATCAAGATATCTTCTTGACCACTTGTTAAGCGAACTGCAATTAACTCATCATCTTCTCTGAACGAAATCGCAATCTTACCATTTCTATTTATTCTTGAGAAGTTGCTTAATGCTGAACGTTTAACGACACCACGTTTAGTTGCAAACACTAAGAAGTTGTCTTCACTTTCAAGGTCTTTAACAGCAATCATTGTACTAATGACTTCATCATTTTCAAGTTCAATAGCATTCACTACAGGAATACCTTTAGACTGTCTTGATAACTCAGGCACTTCATAACCTTTTAGTTTGTATACACGACCTTTGTTAGTAAAGAACAATACATGGTCATGTGTACTTAAAGTTACCAATTGACTGACAAAATCTTCTTCCAATGTGTTCATACCTTGAACACCACGACCACCACGGTTTTGAGCACGATATGTAGATACCGGCAAACGTTTAATGTAGTTATTATGGCTCAAAGTAATTACTATTTGTTCTTCTGGAATTAAGTCTTCGTCCTCTAAATCTTCAAATCCACCTAATTGGATTTCAGTACGACGCTCATCACCGAAACGATCTCTAATTTCAGTCAATTCATCTCTAACTAACTGTAATAACACTTCTTCATCAGCTAAGATGGCTTCTAATTCACTAATATAATTTAATAACTCATTATATTCAGCTTCAATTTTGTCTCTCTCTAAACCTGTTAGACGTCTTAAACGCATGTCTAAAATAGCTTGAGCTTGTTTTTCAGAAAGTTTGAAGCGTTGTTGCAAGCTGTCCATTGCAACTTTATCTGTATCTGACTCACGAATCGTTGAAATAATTTCATCGATATGGTCAAGTGCGATACGTAATCCTTCTAAAATGTGGGCACGATCTTTAGCTTTACGTAAGTTGTATTGCGTACGTCTTCTAACAACTGTCTTTTGATGCTCTAAATAATGTACCAACGCTTCTTTTAAATTAATAAGCTTCGGTCTACCATTTACAAGTGCAATCATATTCACACCAAATGATGTTTGAAGTGGCGTTTGTTTGTATAAGTTATTTAAAATGACACTAGCATTTGCATCCTTACGCACATCAATAACGACACGCACACCAGTACGTAAACTTGTTTCATCACGTAAATCAGTGATACCGTCAATTTTCTTGTCACGAACGAGCTCTGCAATTTTTTCAATCATACGAGCCTTATTCACTTGGAAAGGAATTTCAGTGACAACAATACGTTGACGTCCGCCTCCACGTTCTTCAATAACTGCACGAGAACGCATTTGAATTGAACCACGACCTGTTTCATATGCACGTCTAATACCACTCTTACCTAAAATAAGTCCAGCAGTTGGGAAATCAGGACCTTCAATATCCTCCATTAACTCAGCAATTGAAATATCAGGGTTCTTACTTAAGCTAAGTACACCATTGATTAATTCTGTTAAGTTATGTGGTGGAATATTCGTTGCCATACCTACCGCGATACCTGATGCACCATTGGCTAATAAGTTAGGGAATCGAGCAGGTAAGACTGACGGCTCTCTTTCATTACCATCATAGTTATCGATAAAATCTATTGTATCTTTATTAATATCACGTAACAGTTCAAGTGTGATTTTAGTCATACGCGCTTCAGTATAACGCATTGCTGCTGCGCCATCTCCATCCATTGAACCAAAGTTACCTTGGCCATCAACAAGCGGATAACGATAACTGAAATCTTGAGCCATACGTACCATTGCTTCATAAATAGATGAGTCACCATGAGGGTGATATTTACCCATTACGTCACCAACGATACGTGCTGATTTTTTATATGATTTATCCGGTGTCATACCTTGTTCATTTAATCCATATAGTATACGACGATGTACTGGTTTTAAACCGTCACGAACATCTGGCAATGCACGAGCAACGATAACACTCATCGCATAATCTAAAAATGATTCACGCATTTCACTGGTAATATTTCGTTCATTTATTCTTGATTGAGGTAATTCAGCCATCAAGAGTTCCTCCTTCAAAAGTTCAGTTCACAGCGCTTAGAAGTCTAAGTTTGCATAAACTGCATTATCTTCTATAAATTGTCTACGGTTTTCTACAACGTCACCCATTAACATTTCAAATGTTTGGTCCGCTTCAATCGCATCTTCAAGTTTTACTTGTAAAAGAGCGCGGTGCTCAGGGTTCATTGTTGTTTCCCATAATTGATCTGCATTCATTTCTCCAAGACCTTTGTATCGTGCAATAGACCATTTTGGTGTTGGATTCAATTCAGATTTAAGTTTATCAAGTTCCCTATCATTGTATACATAATACTTTTGTTTACCTTGTGTCAGTTTATACAACGGTGGCTGTGCAATATACACATAGCCTGCTTCAATTAACGGTCTCATAAATCGATAGAAGAATGTTAATAACAATGTTCTAATATGCGCTCCATCCACATCGGCATCAGTCATAATGACGATTTTGTGATATCTTGCTTTCGCTAGATCAAAGTCGCCACCGATTCCTGTACCAAATGCTGTGATCATTTGACGAATTTCATTGTTATTCAAAATTCTATCTAATCGTGCTTTTTCAACATTTAATATCTTACCTCGTAATGGTAAAATCGCCTGCGTTCTAGAGTCACGACCAGATTTTGTAGACCCCCCGGCAGAGTCCCCTTCGACTAAGAAAATCTCACATTCTTCAGGACTTTTACTAGAGCAATCGGCTAATTTACCTGGAAGACTTGCTACATCTAACGCTGATTTACGACGTGTTACTTCACGCGCTTTTTTCGCAGCAACACGTGCACGTGCCGCCATAATACCTTTTTCAACCACTGTACGTGCGACTTGTGGATTTTCATATAAAAATCGTTCAAAGTGCTCTGAGAATAATTTATCTACAACTTGACGCACTTCAGAATTACCTAATTTTGTCTTCGTTTGACCTTCAAATTGAGGATCACCATGTTTGATAGATATAATTGCTGTCATACCTTCACGTGTATCTTCACCAGAAAGTCTATCTTTTTCTTCTTTCATAATCTTGCTACTTAAACCATAACTATTTAAGACACGCGTTAATGCACGTTTGAATCCGTCTTCATGCGTACCACCTTCGTACGTATGAATGTTATTTGCGTAAGTTAAAAGATTTGTGGCATATCCTGAGTTATATTGAATCGCAATTTCTACTTCAATATCATCTTTAGATTGATGAATATAAATTGGCTCATCATGAATAGGTTCTTTATTTTCGTTCAATAACTCAACGTACGATTTAATACCGCCCTCATAGTGATAGGAGTCTTCTCTAACGTTTTCTTCATCACGTTCATCTCTTAATGTGATTTGAATTCCTTTGTTTAAGAAAGCAAGCTCTCTAATACGCTGCTGTAATGTTTCATAGTTGTATACAGTTGTCTCTGTGAAGATTTCTCCATCTGCTTTAAAACGAATGACAGTACCTGTCTTATCAGTTGTGCCAACTTCTTTTAAGTCAAATTGAGGTACACCTTTTTTATATGCTTGATGATATATAGTCTCATTTCTGTGTACATATACTTCTAAGTCTTGTGACAATGCGTTTACAACTGATGAACCAACACCATGTAAACCACCAGATACTTTGTATCCGCCACCGCCGAATTTACCACCAGCATGTAAAACAGTTAAAATAACTTCGACAGCTGGACGTCCCATTTTTTCTTGAATATCAACTGGGATACCACGTCCGTTATCCGTTACTTTAATCCAGTTATCTTTTTCAATAACAACTTCAATTTTATTTGCATAACCAGCTAATGCTTCATCGATACTATTATCGACAATTTCCCACACTAAATGGTGCAAACCTCTCTCTGAAGTCGATCCTATATACATACCTGGTCTTTTACGTACTGCTTCTAAACCTTCTAATACTTGTATTTGCCCAGCACCATAATTATCCGTGTTGTTTACATCTGACAATGCAGTCACCATCGCTTTCTGTTACTTTATAATTTCACCTTGATTAATACGATACAATTTAGCGTTATTCATGATTTCATGATCAATACCATCTACAGATGTCGTAGTGACAAATGTTTGTACTTTATGCTGAATCGTACTTAATAAATGCGTTTGACGCGAATCATCTAATTCACTGAGTACATCGTCTAATAATAAGATGGGATATTCCCCAACTTCGATATTCATTAACTCAATTTCAGCTAATTTAATGGACAAAGCCGTTGTACGTTGCTGTCCTTGAGAACCATATGTTTGAGCATCCATGCCATTCACATCAAAACTTATATCATCTCGATGTGGTCCGAATAAGCTAATGCCTCGTTCTTTTTCTCTTTGCATATTATCGCTAAGAATAGACATAATTTCTTCAAGTCGTGCCGCTTCATTTTGAGCATAATCAAATTTAAGACTAGGTAAATAATTCAGCGACAACGCTTCTTTATCATTTGTGATACCAGCATGAATCGGTTTAGCTAACGACTCTAGCTCTTGAATAAAATGTGCACGTTTATCAGTTACTTTCATTGCATATTCAGCAAACTGCTGATTTAATACTTCCAACATTGTTAAGTCCTTTTTTTGGCCTAATTGTAACTGCTTTAAGTAATTATTCTTTTGCTTTAAAATACGTTGGTATTGAGCTAAATCATTTAAGTAAACAGCAGAAATTTGGCCCAACTCCATATCTATAAAGCGTCGTCTTATTTGAGGAGAGCCTTTTACAATATTCAAATCTTCTGGCGCAAATAGAACCACATTAAGGTGTCCAATATATTGAGTTAGACGACTTTGCTCTAAGTGATTCACTTTGACTTGTTTACCTTTTTTAGTTATAAACATTGTTAATGGCATCGTGCCGTGTCTATAACTAAGCTCACCTTCTATTTTAGCATAATCAGCATTAAAACGTATGAGTTCCTTATCATTACTCGTTCTATGACTTTTTGCTAAAGCTAAGGTATAAATTGATTCAAGTAAATTTGTCTTTCCTTGTGCATTTTCTCCAATGAGGATATTCACGTCAGGATGACATTTCAACGTAACCTCATCATAGTTACGATAATTTTCTAATTGGAGTGTATTTAACTTCATTGTTCACCTTGATGAATGATTAAGAAAGAACCAGCATCTTCAGGTAATTCTGGGATATCTATACGATCTTGATGTTCTAACTTTTTACCGCGACGTGTTTCACGCACTCCATTAATTAATACTTCAACGTCTTGCAAGAACCATTTTGCTTGACCACCAGATTCAATAATCCCTTCTGTTTTTAGAAATTGACCTAAATTAATGTCTCCTTCTACTACAACTTCTTGAACCAAAATAATCACTCCATTTCTTTGTATGTCATTAATATATTATACCTTTTTTTGTCACAAATTTCATTTAAAATAGAGGTAGAAACCGTTTACATATAAATAATTAATTCTTATTTTTTGGCAATACTGTCATTTTCAATTTTTTAACGCTATTTAACGGCGTTTAACTTTTATATTCAACTTGTTATTGACTATTAAAATTTTAAATTTAAAGGGCATATAAGCACACTTATTAAAATTTGGATATATTTGTCATAAATTTAATTGGCGTCTTTTATTTGCTGTTTAAAATGCTGTCAAATTTATTTTACATACGCATCTAGAATTATTTTTGCAAAAAAATAAAGGATGACGTTTTAATTAATCACGTCATCCTTTATTTATATCTATTTTTAGTAAGTTCTGATTGGTAAAATTAATTGCGTTACCGAGTCGTCACCTTTTGGTTTTAGAATAAATGGTTTCATTGTACCGAAGAATTCAACTTCAACCTCATCATTATCGATTGCTTTTAAAGCATCCATCATATATTTAGAGTTGAATGAAATTTTCAGGCTACCACCTTCAACATCGTTTGCATCAACTTCTTCTTTTACAGTACCAATTTCTGGTGATGTAGAAGATAATTCAACAACGTCATCACCTGTACTTAATTTAATAACGTTATTACCACCTTCACGTGCTAATAAAGAGGCACGATCAATCGCATGATAAAACTCCCCATTGTCTATACTTAATTTAATTTCATAGTTTTCAGGGAATAAACGTGTTGTATCAGGATAATGTCCTTCTAATAATCGAGAAATAAAGTTCACATTTCCAACTTTAAATAAAACTTGGTTTGAAGCAAAGAAGATATCAATGTCTTCTTCATTGTCAGACATAATTTTATTTAATTCAGCTAAAGCCTTACCTGGAATGATGACATTTTTGTTTTCAGAAACATCTTCTAACTGCAACTTTCTTACAGCCAAGCGGTGTGAATCAGTCGCTGTGCATATTAATTCATTTTCTTGTATAAGCCAGTTCACACCAGTTAGTACTGGGCGTGTTTCTGAGGTGGACACTGCAAAATTCGTTTGTGCAATCACGTTTTTAAGTACTTTTACCGACAATTGAATTGCGTCATCTCTAGAAACTTGAGGTAATAAAGGATATTGATCTGGATCTAAGCCACTCAAATTAAATTCAGAATGACCTGATGTAATTAATGTCTGGAATTGTTCATTTGTAGATAATTTAACATCTTTACCAGGTAATTTTTTTATAATATCAACAAAGAATCGTCCAGGAAGTACTACTGAGCCTGTTTCTGAAATATTGACAATATCTTCGCCATCTACAGTTTTAGGAATAGTGATTTCTATTGAAATTTCAGAGTCTGAACCAGTTAATATAACTTCATGTTCTTTCGCATCGATTTTGATACCAGTTAATATAGGTAATGTTGTTCTTGGTGAAATAGCTTTTAATGTGTCATTTAATTGTGTAATAAAATAATCTCTTTTAATAGTGAATTCCATCATTAATTAAAACTCCTTCCAGTCGTTTATATATAATTATATAGGTTTTAAGTTCTTAGTAATAGTAGTAGGTGCTGTGGATTGGTGGATAAGTCTTAAAAACATAGATTTGGCAAAGTTATACACATGTTGATAACTTGTGTATGGTGTGTATGACTTTTAAACATTATCCACAAAATGAGTTTTGCTCATCTTGCCACATTAGCATATAGAAATGTAAAAAATGATTGTTATTATTAGTGCTGTTATATAACAGATTACATTTCCCAAAGTTTCCTACTTATACATTTCTTATTTCTTTTTCAAGATTCTCTACTTCTTGTTTAAAAATAGGATCTTCTTTTAAATCTTTAGATATTTTTTCATGAGCATGAATGACGGTCGTATGATCACGCCCACCAAATTCTTCACCAATTTTAGGTAATGAGAAATCTGTAAGCTCTCTAGACAAGTACATAGCTATTTGACGCGGATATGCAATTGACTTTGTACGTTTTTTTGCACTGAAATCTTCAATTCTAACATTATAGTACTGGCCTACAATTTTTTGAATATCTTGGATGGTAATCTTTTTAGATTTTGGTGCTTGAATGATATCTTTTAAAGCTTCAGCAGTTAATTCAGTTGTAATTGGTTTTCCTAATAATTGTGAATATGCAAGTAAACGTGTTAATGCACCTTCTAATTCACGAATATTAGATTGAATTTGATTTGCTATATAATTTAAAGCTTCTGGTGGAATATCTAATTTTTCTTCTTCAATTTTCTTCTGCAAAATTGCCATTCGAGTTTCATAATCTGGTGGCGTAATATCAACAATTAGCCCCCATTCAAAGCGTGAACGTAATCGATCTTCTAATTGTGCAATTTCCTTTGGTGGTCGATCACTCGAAATAACTATTTGCTTGTTATTCTGATGCAATTCATTAAAAGTATAGAAAAATTCTTCTTGTGTTTGTACTTTATTTTGTATGAACTGAATATCATCGATTAATAAGACGTCGATATTACGATATCTTTCTCTGAAAGCTTCACCTTCGTTATCACGAATTGATTTAATAAATTCATTTGTGAATTTTTCACTTGATGTGTAAATCACTTTGGCATCTGGATTATTATCTAAAACATGATGACCAATGGCATGCATTAAATGGGTTTTTCCTAAACCAACACCTCCATAGATAAATAATGGATTGTACGCTTTGGCTGGTGCTTCGGCTACAGCTAAACTTGCTGCATGTGGAAAGCGGTTACCAGGTCCGATTACAAAAGTGTCAAATGTGTTATGGGCATTGAATTGCTCTCTACCAAGCACATGATTATCCTCAGTTGTTTCAGTAGAAGGTTTTGTTGTTTCTTTTGGAGTAGCAGTTTCATTATTACTATAATTTGCTAATTCTTCAGTAGTAATAAAGTGAGGTTTAACTTCATAGCCTACAACATCAAATAAGATTGCTTGGATAATTTCAGCATATTGTTGATTTAACCAATTTGCATTAAAAGGAATACTCGATAATACGATAGCTTCACCATCTTTAATCGTGTAAAGCTCAGTATCTTTTAGGAAAGTTGAGTAACTTACAGCTGATAATTTTTCTTGAGCAATTTCAAGCACTTTTTCCCAAATTTCTTTTTCCGACATAAATTTACTCCATCTTTCTTAAATTTTTAAGTTATACACAAAAATAACAGCCGTGGATAACTTCTAAACACACCATGTTAATAATTATCCACAAGTTAATAACAATCGGTGGATAACTTTATCCTGCTTATTAGTTATGCACAGTATTTTTATGTAAATATCAATAAATAAATCCTTATAAAATCATGAGTTGGACGACTTATCCACACAATTATACTTTTTCAGTTCTCTATATGTCAAATACCTGTGAATATGTTGCTAAAAATAGTATAACTTTGTGTGTAATTTCTAATTATCCACAATTCTGAAAACTATAAATGTGCATAAGTGGATAACTTTTCCTTCTATAGAATATCTGTTAGTGAGTGTATCAAAACAGCTTGGGAAATAATTTATAAAGTATGTATAAGAACTGTATAAGGTATTCAAACATTGTAAACACTCATGCTTCGGACCAAACTCATGGTGATGTTATGAAATTTGATTGCTCGCATCGTGTATTTCTATCTTTAATCGATAAAAGTAAAAAAATTGAGCAGTAGTATAAAATGAACTTGCGTTATAAATAGGATTTTGTTATATTGTAGTAGTTGCTTGAATTATGACTAGATAATCAATGAGCTAATACGAGAATTTTAATCTAAGAAACGCAAAATCTTATCTATTAAAGTGATCAGAGTCTGCATAATCTGGTATATTAGATAACTGTATAAAGATGGAGGTGTTTTGCATGGTAAAACGTACTTATCAACCAAATAAACGTAAACATAGTAAAGTTCATGGTTTCAGAAAACGCATGAGCACAAAAAATGGCCGTAAAGTTTTAGCGCGCCGTCGTCGTAAAGGCCGTAAAGTTTTATCTGCATAAGATCACTGACTCATCAGTGATCTTTTTTTTCGTTTAAATTAAGAATAAATAGAAATTTATGTTATAAGCTCAATAGAAGTTTAAATATAGCTTCAAATAAAAACGATAAATAAGCGAGTGATGTTATTGGAAAAAGCTTACCGAATTAAAAAGAATGCAGATTTTCAGAGAATATATAAAAAAGGTCATTCTGTAGCCAACAGACAATTTGTTGTATACACTTGTAATAATAAAGAAATAGACCATTTTCGCTTAGGTATTAGTGTTTCTAAAAAACTAGGTAATGCAGTGTTAAGAAACAAGATTAAAAGAGCAATACGTGAAAATTTCAAAGTACATAAGTCGCATATATTGACCAAAGATATTATTGTAATAGCAAGACAGCCAGCTAAAGATATGACGACTTTACAAATACAGAATAGTCTTGAGCACGTACTTAAAATTGCCAAAGTTTTTAATAAAAAAATTAAGTAATGATAGGGTAGGGTAGGGGAAGGTAAATATTAACCACTCAACACCTCCCGAAGTCTTACCTCAGACAAACGTAAGACTTACCTTAGGGTTATAATAACTTACTTTAAAATGTATTCACATCGTTGAAGGAGGCGAGTAGCAATATGGATTTAGATACAATTACGAGTATTTCAACACCAATGGGTGAAGGGGCAATTGGAATTGTTCGATTGTCTGGACCGCAAGCCGTTGAAATTGCTGACAAATTATATAAAGGAAAACATCTTTTAAATGATGTTCCATCACATACGATTAATTACGGTCATATTATTGATCCAGAATCTAAAGAAGTGGTTGAAGAAGTTATGGTGTCTGTGTTAAGAGCGCCAAAAACATTTACACGCGAAGATATTATAGAAATTAATTGTCATGGTGGTATTTTAACGATTAATAGAGTGCTGGAACTTACTATGACATATGGCGCTAGAATGGCTGAGCCAGGTGAATTTACAAAACGTGCCTTTTTAAATGGTCGTATTGATTTATCTCAAGCTGAAGCAGTTATGGACTTTATTCGCTCGAAGACAGATAGAGCTTCTAAAGTTGCGATGAATCAAATTGAAGGTCGTCTAAGTGACTTAATCAAAAAACAACGTCAATCTATATTAGAGATACTCGCTCAAGTGGAAGTGAATATTGATTATCCTGAATACGATGATGTTGAAGATGCGACTACTGAATTTCTTTTAGAGCAGTCTAAAGAAATCAAACAGGAAATTAATCGTTTATTAGATACCGGTGCGCAGGGCAAAATTATGCGTGAAGGTTTATCTACAGTTATTGTTGGTAAACCAAACGTAGGTAAATCATCGATGTTAAATAATTTAATACAAGATAATAAAGCGATTGTAACTGAGGTAGCAGGTACTACAAGAGATGTCTTAGAAGAGTACGTCAATGTTCGTGGCGTGCCATTAAGATTAGTTGATACTGCTGGTATACGCGAGACAGAAGATATAGTAGAGAAGATTGGTGTTGAACGCTCTAGAAAGGCTCTTAGCCAAGCAGACTTAATTTTATTTGTATTAAACAATAACGAAGCATTGACTCAAGAAGATTACACATTATATGAAGTGGTTAAAAATGAAGATGTAATCGTAATTGTTAATAAAATGGATTTAGAGCAAAACATAGATATTAATGAAGTTAAAGATATGATAGGTGATACGCCATTAATTCAAACTTCAATGTTAAAACAAGAAGGTATTGATGAATTAGAAATACAAATTCGAGATTTGTTCTTTGGTGGAGAAGTACAAAATCAAGATATGACTTATGTTTCTAATTCAAGACATATTTCATTATTAAAACAAGCAAGACAAACGATACAAGATGCGATTGATGCAGCAGAATCTGGTGTGCCTATGGATATGGTACAAATTGATTTAACTAGAACTTGGGAAATATTAGGAGAAATTATTGGTGAGACTGCAAGTGATGAACTCATCGATCAGTTATTCAGTCAATTCTGCTTAGGTAAATAGTAATTGAAATAGACGGAATACCGTCTTAAGAAGGCTAGTAAGATATCAAATAAGGAGGTTTATATTGTGGTTCAAGAATATGATGTAATCGTTATAGGTGCGGGACATGCAGGTGTAGAAGCAGGTTTAGCATCTGCAAGACGTGGTGCTAAAACATTAATGCTAACAATAAATTTAGATAATATTGCATTTATGCCATGTAACCCATCTGTAGGTGGACCAGCTAAAGGTATCGTTGTTCGTGAAATTGATGCTTTAGGTGGACAAATGGCAAAAACAATCGATAAAACACACATTCAAATGAGAATGTTAAATACAGGTAAAGGACCTGCTGTAAGAGCACTAAGAGCGCAAGCAGATAAAGTACTTTATCAACAAGAAATGAAACGCGTGATTGAAGATGAAGAAAATTTGCATATAATGCAAGGTATGGTAGACGAACTTATTATAGAAGATAATGAAGTTAAAGGTGTACGTACAAATATTGGTACAGAGTATTTATCTAAAGCAGTAATTATTACAACGGGAACATTTTTACGTGGTGAAATCATTTTAGGTAATATGAAGTATTCAAGTGGACCAAATCACCAATTACCATCAATCACATTATCAGACAATTTAAGAGAACTTGGTTTTGATATTGTTCGTTTTAAAACAGGTACACCACCGCGTGTAAATTCAAAAACAATTGACTATTCGAAGACTGAAATACAACCAGGTGACGATGTAGGTCGTGCATTCAGCTTTGAAACAACAGAATATATATTAGATCAATTGCCATGTTGGCTAACGTATACTAATGCTGAAACACACAAAGTTATCGATGATAATTTACATCTATCTGCAATGTATTCAGGGATGATTAAAGGAACCGGGCCACGTTATTGCCCTTCAATTGAAGATAAATTTGTTCGATTTAATGATAAGCCGCGACATCAACTTTTCTTAGAGCCTGAAGGTCGTAATACAAATGAAGTATATGTGCAAGGATTGTCTACAAGTCTTCCTGAACATGTGCAACGTCAAATGTTAGAGACGATACCAGGTCTTGAAAAAGCAGATATGATGCGTGCCGGCTACGCAATTGAATATGATGCGATTGTGCCAACGCAGTTATGGCCTACACTTGAAACGAAAATGATTAAAAACTTATATACTGCAGGTCAAATTAATGGTACATCTGGTTATGAAGAAGCAGCAGGACAAGGATTGATGGCAGGTATTAACGCTGCAGGTAAAGTGTTAAACACAGGCGAAAAGATATTAAGTCGTTCAGATGCATATATTGGTGTCTTAATCGATGATCTTGTAACTAAAGGTACTAATGAACCTTATCGTTTACTAACATCACGTGCAGAATATCGTTTGTTACTACGTCATGATAATGCTGATTTGAGATTGACGGATATGGGATATGAACTTGGTATGATTTCTGAAGAACGATATGCACGTTTTAATGAAAAACGTCAGCAAATTGATGCGGAAATTAAGCGTTTATCAGATATTCGTATTAAACCAAACGAACATACGCAAGCGATTATCGAACAACATGGTGGTTCTCGCTTAAAAGATGGTATTTTAGCTATCGATTTATTACGCAGACCTGAAATGACTTACGATATAATTTTAGAAATTTTAGAAGAAGAACATCAATTGAGTGCAGATGTTGAAGAACAAGTAGAAATACAAACAAAATATGAAGGTTATATCAATAAATCACTACAACAAGTTGAGAAAGTTAAGCGTATGGAAGAGAAGAAAATTCCAGAAGACTTAGATTATAGTAAGATTGATAGTTTGGCGACTGAAGCGCGAGAAAAATTATCAGAAGTAAAACCTTTAAATATTGCACAAGCTTCTAGAATATCAGGGGTAAATCCAGCAGACATATCTATATTATTGATTTACTTAGAACAAGGTAAACTCCAAAGGGTGAGTGACTAATGACTGTAGAATGGTTAGCAGAACAATTAAAAGAACATAATATTCAATTAACTGAGACTCAAAAACAACAGTTTCAAACATATTATCGTTTACTTGTTGAATGGAATGAAAAGATGAATTTGACAAGTATTACAGATGAACACGATGTATATTTGAAACATTTTTATGATTCCATTGCACCTAGTTTTTATTTTGATTTTAATCAGCCTATAAGTATATGTGATGTAGGCGCTGGAGCTGGTTTTCCAAGTATTCCGTTAAAAATAATGTTTCCGCAGTTAAAAGTGACGATTGTTGATTCATTAAATAAGCGTATTCAATTTTTAAACCATTTAGCGTCAGAATTACAATTACAGGATGTCAGCTTTATACACGATAGAGCAGAAACATTTGGTAAGGGTGTCTACAGGGAGTCTTATGATGTTGTTACTGCAAGAGCAGTAGCTAGATTATCCGTGTTAAGTGAATTGTGTTTACCGCTAGTTAAAAAAGGTGGACAGTTTGTTGCATTAAAATCTTCAAAAGGTGAAGAAGAATTAGAAGAAGCAAAATTTGCAATTAGTGTGTTAGGTGGTAATGTTACAGAAACACATACTTTCGAATTGCCAGAAGATGCTGGAGAGCGCCAGATGTTCATTATTGATAAAAAAAGACAGACGCCGAAAAAGTATCCAAGAAAACCAGGGACGCCTAATAAGACTCCTTTACTTGAAAAATAATGCATAATCCTTTACAACTAACATAAAAGGAGCGAATGGATAATGAAAAAACCTTTTTCAAAATTATTTGGTTTGAAAAACAAAGATGACATCATTGGACATATTGAAGAAGATCGCAATAGTAATGTTGAATCCATTCAAATTGAACGTATCGTTCCCAACCGTTATCAACCAAGACAGGTGTTTGAACCAAATAAAATTAAAGAACTTGCTGAATCAATACATGAACATGGTTTACTACAACCTATTGTTGTAAGACCGATTGAAGAAGATATGTTTGAAATTATTGCTGGAGAGCGCCGATTTAGAGCAATACAATCACTAAATTTACCTCAAGCAGACGTTATTATTCGTGATATGGATGATGAAGAGACGGCTGTTGTTGCATTAATTGAGAATATTCAAAGAGAAAATTTGTCTGTTGTTGAAGAAGCGGAAGCCTATAAGAAATTATTGGAAATTGGTGATACAACGCAAAGTGAATTGGCAAAAAGTTTAGGTAAAAGTCAAAGCTTTATTGCAAATAAGTTGCGTTTATTGAAGTTGGCGCCGAAAGTACTACTTCGCTTAAGAGAAGGTAAAATTACTGAACGCCATGCGAGAGCGGTATTATCATTGTCTGATAGCGAACAAGAAGCGTTGATTGAGCAAGTCATTGCACAAAAGCTAAATGTGAAACAGACTGAAGATAGAGTACGCCAAAAAACGGGGCCCGAAAAAGTCAAAGCACAAAACCTTCGCTTTGCACAAGATGTCACTCAAGCACGAGATGAGGTAGGCAAAAGTATCCAAGCGATTCAACAAACAGGATTACATGTTGAGCATAAAGACAAAGATCATGAAGATTATTATGAAATAAAAATTCGAATATATAAACGTTAGTAGTAGGATGTCGTATACATGATGACTAACACATAAAAGACAAAGCTAAGATCATAACAGCTTTGTCTTTTTTTGTTTTACGTGAAACATAAAAATTTATATTTATATGTTGATTTGAAAATTACAGTTAATGGTAATTTTCAATAATTTGAGCTGGATATACTTTCATTTGAACCCTTTATTGCTAGTTTATGAAAGTATCATGAAAGCTTTATGAACATCGCTTGAGTTGCCTTTACAGTAGAAAATTTAAGTTTTACACTTTGTGTGAATGATACGTTTTGTATTGAATTAATTATAGAAAGGTACGTTGAAGATGTTTTCAATTGGAAGTGCAATTCTTCATTTTGTCATTGGTGGTATCGCTGTTGCATTAGCTTCAATTATTGCTGATAAGGTAGGTGGTAAGTTAGGAGGTATTATAGCTACTATGCCGGCAGTCTTTCTTGCGGCTATTATCGCATTAGCTTTAGATCATCGTGGTACGCAATTAGTGGAGATGTCGATGAATCTTAGTACTGGAGCAATTGTCGGTATTCTGTCTTGTATATTAACTGTATTTTTGACATCTCTCTACATTAAGCATAAAGGTTATCGGAAAGGCGCAATATTCACGGTTGTTTGTTGGTTTGTCATTTCCCTCGCAATATTCAGTATTAGACATTTATAGTTTGGAAAATGCGTGATAATTAGTTGTATTCAGTTATTAAGTAATAAATTATTGGAGGCAGAACATCATGAAATTAACATTAATGAAATTTTTTGTGGGGGGATTTGCAGTATTATTAAGTTATATTGTATCTGTAACACTACCTTGGAAAGAATTTGGCGGTATATTTGCAACGTTTCCGGCAGTATTTTTAGTATCTATGTTTATTACAGGTATGCAATATGGTGATAAAGTCGCTGTGCATGTAAGTCGTGGCGCAGTGTTTGGTATGACAGGGGTATTAGTTTGTATTTTAGTTACATGGATGATGTTACATATGACGCACATGTGGTTGATTAGCATTATTGTTGGTTTCCTAAGCTGGTTCATCAGTGCAGTATGTATTTTTGAAGCGGTAGAATTTATAGCACAAAAAAGATTAGAAAAGCATAGTTGGAAAGCTGGAAAATCGAATAGTAAATAGTGTGAACGTAGTATCACTGTTAGGATTTAATTCGCAAGCATTGAATAGCATGGAAAAGTTGCGTCCTTAATAAATGAAATTCAAGTTGGCATTGAGAAAATTACAAGCGCGTAATCATACAGGTCTGTCTTAAGGGAGTCTTCAAACCCTGATGTTGTCGTATGTCAAAACATTTAGTCAATCATACAGGTGACTTGATTTAACTTTATCTGATAGTCTGATTGTAATGATTGTACTAATTGACTGGAGGCGTATGTAATTGAATCTAAGTAAACAAATTAAAAAGTATAGGGAACGAGATGGTTATTCACAAGAATATCTTGCTGAAAAGTTATATGTATCTAGGCAGAGTATTTCTAATTGGGAAAATGACAAAAGCTTACCGGATATACATAACTTATTAATGATGTGCGAATTGTTCAATGTAACTTTAGATGATTTAGTAAAAGGGACTATTCCATTTGTACCTGATATTAAAGTGCAACGAAGTCTTAACTTATGGACATATGTGATGCTTATTTTCATGACATTAGCTGCAATTTTAACAGGACCTTTAATTGTTTATTGGAATTGGGCTTGGGGTATAACGGTGATAGTCATTTATGGAATAGGTTATTATGCAGCTATGAAAATAGAAGACTTTAAAAAAGTGCATAAAATGGATAACTACGATCGAATTGTTGCTTTTATGAATGGAAAAGATCCTAGTGAAGTACAAACGACTAAAGCTAGAAATACGATGACAAATGCGCTTTCTATTATATCAGTAGTTGGTACACTCAGCCTCATAATTTTCCTTAGTGTGTATTTGGCAAATAAATTTTTATAAATCATCATCGTATCGTCTCATATTATCCGAAATAGCATAAAAAAATACCAACAAGGTTCTAAACCTTGTTGGTAATCAAAGCGATTCATTTATAATGAGTCGTTTTATTTTGTAAGATTAAACAGTTTGTACGTTAACTGCTTGGTCTCCACGTTGACCTTCAGTGATTTCGAAAGTAACTTTTTGACCTTCTTCTAAAGTTTTGTAGCCATCGCTAGCGATACCTGAGAAATGTACGAATACGTCTCCGCCATTTTCTTGTTCGATGAAACCAAAACCTTTTTCTGCGTTAAACCATTTTACTGTACCGTTATTCATATAGAAAACCTCCATGTGCTTTTGCACTTAATATTTGTAACAAATTCATAACTAAAAAAGAGGATATTCTAAACAAATACACTACAATTTAATTCACGAGCTTTTATTACGTAAGACCAACTATACGCTCATATTGGCATAATGTACAGTGTTTTTTGAAAATAAATTAAAAAAGATTTTTAAAAACCTTAGAAACGTTGATTTAAAGGGGTTTATAAAAATAAAAAAATTGTAGTCTTTTATGGTGTTTGCTAGTTTTCAAAGTGACATATCGTTTAAACATGACGATTTTATAAGCAATCCATAAAAAACAAGCAGCGATAAACGCTACTTGTTGATATTAAAATCTGACTTGAAAGGTCATAGCAATGTTATATAACGATGGAATGTGCTTATTTGCCTTTTTCTTCACGACGTTTTAAATAATAGGCGCCACCTAATAAACCAGCTGGAATGCCTATCATTGGTGTTGTGAATGAGCTTAATACAATAACAAGTATTGTTAAAGCAATGACGTTATACCAAGTTACAGTCAAATTTTTCAAATCCTCGTATGATTGTTTTACTAATTCTCTAAATTTCATGATTCAATCTCTCCTTTTTATAAATCTTTAGATTGTCAAATTAAGCTGGACAAGTTTAT
>NZ_KV839066.1:0-1690 GCF_001838845.1 Staphylococcus sp. HMSC36A10 | reverse complement strand
AAAAACGTAACTATAAGTTACAAACATTATTTAGTATTTATGAGCTAATCAAACATCATAATTTTTATGGAGAGTTTGATCCTGGCTCAGGATGAACGCTGGCGGCGTGCCTAATACATGCAAGTCGAGCGAACGGACGAGAAGCTTGCTTCTCTGATGTTAGCGGCGGACGGGTGAGTAACACGTGGATAACCTACCTATAAGACTGGGATAACTTCGGGAAACCGGAGCTAATACCGGATAATATTTTGAACCGCATGGTTCAAAAGTGAAAGACGGTCTTGCTGTCACTTATAGATGGATCCGCGCTGCATTAGCTAGTTGGTAAGGTAACGGCTTACCAAGGCAACGATGCATAGCCGACCTGAGAGGGTGATCGGCCACACTGGAACTGAGACACGGTCCAGACTCCTACGGGAGGCAGCAGTAGGGAATCTTCCGCAATGGGCGAAAGCCTGACGGAGCAACGCCGCGTGAGTGATGAAGGTCTTCGGATCGTAAAACTCTGTTATTAGGGAAGAACATATGTGTAAGTAACTGTGCACATCTTGACGGTACCTAATCAGAAAGCCACGGCTAACTACGTGCCAGCAGCCGCGGTAATACGTAGGTGGCAAGCGTTATCCGGAATTATTGGGCGTAAAGCGCGCGTAGGCGGTTTTTTAAGTCTGATGTGAAAGCCCACGGCTCAACCGTGGAGGGTCATTGGAAACTGGAAAACTTGAGTGCAGAAGAGGAAAGTGGAATTCCATGTGTAGCGGTGAAATGCGCAGAGATATGGAGGAACACCAGTGGCGAAGGCGACTTTCTGGTCTGTAACTGACGCTGATGTGCGAAAGCGTGGGGATCAAACAGGATTAGATACCCTGGTAGTCCACGCCGTAAACGATGAGTGCTAAGTGTTAGGGGGTTTCCGCCCCTTAGTGCTGCAGCTAACGCATTAAGCACTCCGCCTGGGGAGTACGACCGCAAGGTTGAAACTCAAAGGAATTGACGGGGACCCGCACAAGCGGTGGAGCATGTGGTTTAATTCGAAGCAACGCGAAGAACCTTACCAAATCTTGACATCCTTTGACAACTCTAGAGATAGAGCTTTCCCCTTCGGGGGACAAAGTGACAGGTGGTGCATGGTTGTCGTCAGCTCGTGTCGTGAGATGTTGGGTTAAGTCCCGCAACGAGCGCAACCCTTAAGCTTAGTTGCCATCATTAAGTTGGGCACTCTAAGTTGACTGCCGGTGACAAACCGGAGGAAGGTGGGGATGACGTCAAATCATCATGCCCCTTATGATTTGGGCTACACACGTGCTACAATGGACAATACAAAGGGCAGCGAAACCGCGAGGTCAAGCAAATCCCATAAAGTTGTTCTCAGTTCGGATTGTAGTCTGCAACTCGACTACATGAAGCTGGAATCGCTAGTAATCGTAGATCAGCATGCTACGGTGAATACGTTCCCGGGTCTTGTACACACCGCCCGTCACACCACGAGAGTTTGTAACACCCGAAGCCGGTGGAGTAACCTTTTAGGAGCTAGCCGTCGAAGGTGGGACAAATGATTGGGGTGAAGTCGTAACAAGGTAGCCGTATCGGAAGGTGCGGCTGGATCACCTCCTTTCTAAGGATATATTCGGAACATCTTCTTCAGAAGATGCGGAATAACGTGACATATTGTATTCAGTTTTGAATGTTT
>NZ_KV839065.1:0-25292 GCF_001838845.1 Staphylococcus sp. HMSC36A10 | reverse complement strand
TTCATATTCCGTTTCTGGTAAAATTCCAAATTTTCTATACTTATAGTAATTTTGTCGACCTACTTGACCAAATTCTGAATTCGCCCAATCTATATAATCAAATGAAACTTTTAATTTACCTTCGCTTGTAAAGTCAAATTCACTTGATGTCCATGGTTCAAGTCCTTCTTCTTTAAATATATTTCTTAACTTTTGAAATTGTTTATACAACTCATACGCTGAATCCATAAATTCTGATTCCGATATATCATATTTATTTAATACACTAGTATAATAGTATAATTCATTACTTCCAGGTTCTGTGTAATAGTAGAACACTTCTCCCCCTTCATCATCTATATACGCCATCGTATATACCTTTTCCCACTCTACCGGTATCATTCCAATAATCTCATTCGCAATCTCATTGTACATTTCACTTAATTTCTCTTCGAAAGTCATGTTATCGCCCCTATGTGTTCGAAATATCTCTTGATTAAGCTATTAATTTATTCTCTACACTTATTTCCGTTAAATAAAAAGCATTAAACAACACCCAAATGTCGCTTAATGCTTCTTCAAATTCGTTTTACTTATCTTAAACCTAAATATGCTAATAAATTTAAAACAAAAACAATTATTGTTACGATAATTGCAATTTTCAATAACTTCGAACCTTTTTCTGCATCGTATTTTTTGTAATTAATACTACAAACAATACTTCCAATACCAAATAGCGGTGTAACTACTGTTAATACAATAAATACCCATGTTGCAATTTTTAAGCCATTGCCTTGTTTTTGGTTTTCCATCTCATTAACTCCTACTCATTATTTTGTCTTTCAATTTATTTAACTATTTATAATTATAGTAAAAAAGATATTAATAGTATATACTTTTTACATATTTTTCAAAAATCATTAAGATTTTTCTATCGATTAATTAATATCCATCAACAATTATAACCAAAAAAAATTATTGAAAATTTCTTATGAAAGTACAATAGTAGCTATAATAATCCAAGTCGTAACAACTAGTGGCACTATCGTCTTGAATAAGAATATACCGTATTTTTTCTTGCGATATATATCCAGTACTAGCCAAATTAAAATGATTATAACACCAACAAAAATAAATACAGGATTCATCGATATAGCATCTGCCTGTAACTCAGGTTGCATTCTTAATTTAGTGATAATTAACATCACTACTGAAATAATGAAAAAGTAGATACCTCTTATCTTTGATGTCTGTAAATCTAATTCCTGCTCTTCAATGACCTCTTTAGATTCACCCAATTCTTTTGCAATCAAATAATTTACTACCTTAGGTTTCACCCATAAACACTTAATTGCATAGTACATATACACAAATGAACCAAAATTCATGAATGCTAAAAAGTTACTTAAATCATTATCAACAAAACTCGCACCTACAAAATAATAAAATATTAACGTTGTCAAAATAACTATATCCAATATTAAGCCTATTATTGAAAAACCTTCACTTTTAAATAAACTAGCAATCATCGCTATATAAAAGAGTGCAAAAACTGTTAATAAAATAAAAATTATCATATATTACCTCTACTGATTATTAATTAATCATTTTCATACACTTTGGCCTTTACATCAATCCAACCTTGTTCACCGCTAAAACTTTTTCTCATTGTGTGATAATAAGGCGAAGTAAACGTTAAATTGTTGTCAGAAGCAAATTCGTTCATATCCTCAAGTAACGCTATTTCATCTGTTATAAAATTGTTGGAAGTGATACGACCATGTAACATGTTATCTAGACAAAAATATGTTCTATATGATAGTTCTTCATTTGATTTAAAACATTTTCCAACTGAAATAAATAAATCAATATTCATCCTTTTTTGCAAGTCTATTTGCGTGACTGCAAAGGTTAATGGCCCTGTAATTGTTTTACCTTTAGAAATTGCAAGATTTGTAAAGTCTTTTAATATATCTTCATAGTCATCCATAGTCACATCAAAATAAGTTTTGTAAGCTACATTTTTCATCATAATATATGAGTATCCATTTTTATCCATATACTTCACTCTCATCCAAATTTACTTGAGCATAAATTTCAAAAGCCGTACCACCAAAATAATCTACCATTACATGATAATATGGTTGATTTAGGATCTTAATATTATTTTCGTTAGCTACATATTCAATTTCTTTATAGGCTCTTTCAAATTCCTCTTCTTCAAAACACTTAGTTGATAACGTAGGTCCTACCTCTAAACAATCTATATATTTGATGTTCAATTCAGGTATATCTTGAAGTTCATCATTAAGAGCTATATATGCTGTATATTTATATTCACCCAAACCTGCTAATTCTCTTTGGAAAATTATAGGTCCAGTAGGATATATATCTTTATCCATGAAAAATTCATTTACTGTATCTAATGCATTTAACCAATTATCATTTTTATCAATTTCAAATGTAATCTTCACACAAAACGGCATAATTAACATTCCTACTTCCATTAATCATCCACCCCGTTTTCGATATCTTTATTTACACTCTTATATAATGCATAGTTAAAATATGATCTAACAAGTAATGCATCGACAGCTATATTAATTAAGATACTTAGAGTTATAAATTTCTCTTCATCTGCAGTATTAGGAACGACTGTTCTGATATAGAAAAGTCCTCCAAAAGCAGATAACTTTATAATAATTGCTATGACATTAACTGCTTTATTTGGATTTTCACTATCAAATTCATTTTTATAAAACAAAAATAGAGCAAACCACGATACAAATAGCATTAATATAATACCTAACCAGTAATTAAATACATCAAAACCATTAACTGTTGCACCAAATACATAAACTGAAGCTATAAGTAATACTAATGTATATCCTGTTAATACATTCAAAGTTAAATATATTAATACATTTCGTTTACTTACTTTCACCGTTTCACTTTTTTCTTGAATATACATAAGAATCGAAATAACAACTCCAAAAATAAGAAACACATCTAAATAAATAGGTAATTTACCTTGAATATTTCCAGCAAAATACATAAATGAACTAAAAAACAAAGTAAATATAATGCTGAAAATTACCATGGGAGTTAAATATGGTCTTTTTATATTTCCTACAATTTCTTTCAAATTCATTCTCTCACCCTTTTCTTAATTGAATACTGCCTTAAATCCTCTTGTAACGCTTTTAAATCCACTACTAACAGCACTTTTCGCTTTATTTATTCCAGAATTAATACCTTTTTTCGTATAATCTGTCACTGACATGTCTGTTCCCGGCATTTTATAATCTAATGCTATACCCACTGCTGCTCCAGCTAATGCACCTGCAACTGTTCCTACTACAGGTAATGGTATTGCCGTTCCAACAGCTGCACCTGCAGCTGCACTTGCACCAATAGCACTTAAATCTACCCCCATACCAACTAATTTTTCTTGCCAAGATTTCTTTCCTATGTTATCAGTAATTGCAGTAATAAATCCTAATGGCTTTAAAGCCTTGCCTCCTAGTTTCAACAATTTGCCGAGTTTACCAATGATATTTTTGTTAGCAAAGTCTAATTTAAACTCTTTGATTCCACCCTTTATATCTTCATTCCAGAATTTACTCATATTTTTCTTTAATGCTGTCTTAGATGTTAAATTTTCTTTCTTAAAGAAGGTTTCTCTTATATTTTGTGGTACAAAGGTATTTTTAAATTCTGTGACTGCTGCTTTTTTCATATCAGCTGTATCAAAAAATTTCTTTGCATCTCCAAATGTATATTTAAAATTCTTATCTTGCAACCCCTTTTTTAATATTTGAGCACTTACACTTTGATACCCTTGGACTTTACTCATCCAATTTACTAAATTTCCTTTTTTAAAAGGATTATTACGGGCAAATTCACTTGCCATTTTTACTGCATTTTTTATTTTAATATTACCTCTATCTGTATTTAATACCAATGACATTCTTTTTAATTGGTTTTTACTCATTTTGTTAATTAATTTATTAATATCTCGTGTTTTCAGATATTCTTTATATCCTCTTAAAGCACTTCCATTCCCTACAGCTTTGATAGCATAGTACTCGCGTCCAGCTTGGGTAATTATGTCAGAAGCTGCTTTACTTAGACCTGGTGTTTTATAAAGATTTTCACTTAACGTTTCCATATAAGTTTGCCATCTTACTAACTCTTCACTTGTTTTATGTCTTGCAATTGCACCTTCAATTTTTCCACTTGTAGAACTAATTCTTGCACGGTTTGGCTTCATGTTTTTGACATATGAATTTACACCACTTAATTCAGTTATTAAGTTATCTGTCTTATCACCATCTATAGAATTGTTGGCGTCGAAGTTCGTTAATCTTTCCACCGTTTGATCAATATCTTTATTAAAATCCGCCATTTTATTGGCCAGATTTTCTGTCTTTATTTTTTTGGCTGTTGTTAAATCTGAAACATCTGAAATAGCTCCGTTTGCATCTTTAGAAGATTTGAAAACATCTTTTAATGCATCATCAATATCTTTTTTGTATTTTTTTATTTCGTCTTCATCCAATATAGCTGAAGCATTATTATCAACTTCACTTTGGAATTTACGTATAGATTTCGCAATATCTGATTTAAAATCTTTATTTATTGTTTCAATCTTTTTTATTGATTGTAAATGAAATGTCCTACTATAGTTTTTAACACTACTTGCTGCCTGACCTTCGAACCCTTCAGTATTTATAAGATTGTTTATGCTACTGCTAAGCGTGCTAACCTTTGTATTTATTGCACTTAAGCTTGAATCAATAGACTTTTGCATATTGTGCACTTCAGACATATCAACTTTGTACCCCATAATAAAATTCCCTCTCTTATTATTATAATTTTGATTTAAGTGCATCTATAGCTGCATTTATTGTACTGATTTCTCCTTCGACTCCCTTGATTTCTTCTTCTTTATCCTGAATATCTTTTTTAATAGCCTTCTTCGCATCATCAAAGTCTTGTTCAACTTTTTTTAATTCAGAATCGACATCTTTCTTTTTGCTGTCACTTTTAGTCCTTCTTTCTCCTTTCCAATCTGAAGTACTAATTTCTACTTTGTTATAACTACTCTGTCCTTTGTTAAAATCTTCTCCTGCTGTATCCAATTTTTTCGAAGCATCTTTCAACCTTCTTAAATCCTCTTTTAAATCTGTTAGTTGTGCTTCTTTACTTGCTTTTTCTCTTTCTTTATTAGCAATTTGCCTTCTTATTTCTCCCTTATTACTCATTTTTCTCACCCATCTTGTTTAATTATTTATTAATTTGTCCTGCTATTTCTCTATCGTTTTCAACAATTTCTGTTACCGTTGTGTCCATAGCCGTCGTATCTTGTTCAATTATATTTTCATAATTAGATAGAGCTGATTGATAATCTTCAAACATATTTACATATTCTTTAAAAGTAACGAGATTCGTTTTACTTAAATTTACATTCCCATTTGATTGTTTTAAGCCTTGTCCATTTGTTCGAATACTTGAAATTTCTTTGCTCACAGAGGCTTGGTTTAACTTTATCAACACTATCCCTCCATTAGTTTTATTTTTTGATATTCTTGATTATTAATGTAATACATTTCTCCCACTTTTAATTCTGGTTCACCAAATCGATCTTTAACTCTTATAAACTCTTGTTCCGATATCTTATGACTGATCAAAGCTTGGTTTATAGTTCTTACCATCATTTTACTTTCCCTATCAAATGCGCCGATTGTATCTGAATATAATCCACTTGCAATAATGATAATATTAACTTTTTGACCTTCATTAAATAACATACGAATTTCATCTTCTGTCATTCCAGTTAATTGATTAAATCGTTTAATATTATTTATAAATACAATCTTGCATTCCTCTATACTTTTCTCTCCATTTTTCCTTGCTTCTATTTCTTGCTTAAACCCTAATCTAATGTTACTCAAATCTGATGGTGCTGAATAATAAGAGGTTACATCATCTGCATACTGGCTCATATTATCTTCTGCATCAACCAAGATAACAAATTGGTTTTTACTATATACTGATAAACTAGACATTATAACATCATTCATTTTTTCCATCTCAGTTGGTTTAATTGCTGTTACAATCGAAGAACTTGTCAGATCTAAACTAACTAGTTCCACATCCTCAAAGTCTAATCCTAATGGTAATTTGTGTTCTTCATGAATGATTTTTTCCAAATCATATGCTTCTCGAATATCCTCCATTAATACCTTATCTGGCATCATTGGAATATGTTTTGGATAATCTCCTACATAGAATTCTTTCATTTGTGCTACTTCATTTTTAATGCGCTCATTATATGTTTGTCCTTCTTCTAATTCAAATGGTTGCGCAATTTGGAACTGTGTGAAGTTATCATCATTTATTGCAGCTCTACCTTTAACATCTTTCACACCTTTTTTATAAGAACCAATAATATTTGTTAATTCATTGTTTTCAAAGAGGTACAGCGCAACTCTTGTTTTAATGTTAGTAAATATTGCTGATTTTATTGCACTTGATCTTGATCCTGAAAGAATGATGTATACCCCTAACGCTAAACCTTCACGTGTTACCTTAGACATCATTTCTTCATATTCTTCCATAAACGGTGATTCTTTCACCGTGTCGTAGTTATCGATAATTAAGAAAATATTTGGAATTGAATTTCCAGTTTCTTTATTATATTGCTCTATATTAACTACTCTCTCTTGACTTAATAGTCTTTTTCGCTCAGAAATAATATCATGTATCTTCCGTATCGCCTTAGCAATCTTGTCTTCTTGATCTACTGTAAAGTAATCAGCGACATGCGGTATGTCTGTGACTGGCATCAAACCATTGGTACCGAAATCGAACAAGTACATGTGTGCTTGATCAGGACGATGGTGTCTTGCAACATCGAAAATAATGTTATGTAAGAACGTTGTTCTACCATATCCTGGACTTCCGATTAACGCGATGTGCCCAGCTTTTTTCAATTGCAATACCATCGGTCCTTGGTATTGTTCTTCTGGTACGTCTTTAAGTCCTAATGTTAATTCCACTTCTTTTGCATCATCTGACCATAATTTTCTGAAATCTGTTTCTACTAAATCTTCTTGATATACATTTTCTGGCAATGGTGGTAGCCATGGACGCTTAACTTCTTCAATTTCTAATCGTGTTGTAATAGATTCGATATGATCGATAACCGCTTCTAACTCAGTTTGGTTTTCTTTCGTTTCTTCATCTTCAAGTCCACTCAAGTCTTTGTTGATTGCTTGAAGTTGACCATAGTCATTAATCATGTAAATCGTCTTATCTTCAACTTCTAATTTATCGCCTTCGATGTCATATGTTGCACCACTCCATGCAGATTGGAATAATTCATAAATTTCATTATTACCAACTTGTAAATACGCACGACCTGGTAATGTAATGTCTGCTGCATCTGGTGTTTTTAAAATTTCATTACTGTCTTGTCTATCTTGTACTTTTAATGCCAATTTAAATTTAGAGTTAGACCAAATTTGGTCATCAACAACACCCGATGGTTTTTGTGTCGCAAGTATTAAATGGATACCTAACGAACGTCCAATACGTGCCGTTGATACAAGTTCTTTCATAAAATCAGGTTGTTCTGATTTTAATTCGGCAAACTCATCGGAAATAATGAATAAATGTGGCATTGGTTCTGTCGCAATACCTTCTTTAAATAACTTATGATATTGATTAATATGGTTAACATCATGCTCTCCGAATAAACGTTGACGTTTTCTCAATTCGGCTTTGATTGATGTTAAGGCACGCATCGCTTCATCGCCATCTAAGTTTGTAATCGTACCAACTAAATGGACTAAATCTTTAAATAAGTTCGCCATACCTCCACCTTTATAGTCAATCAATAGGAATGCAACTTCATGCGGGTGAAAATTAATAGCTAAAGATAAAATGTATGATTGGATAATCTCAGATTTCCCTGAACCAGTGGTACCAGCAACTAAACCATGTGGTCCGTGTGCTTTTTCATGTAAGTTCAATGATAAAATGTCATCTTTACCTCTTACACCTAAAGGTACTGCCATCGTTTTGTATGTTTCATTTTGTCTCCATCGATTAACCACATCAAGCTGATCTACTTCTTTCACGTTATACATTTCTAAAAATGTAATACTATCAGGAATTGCATTTTTCAAATGTTCGACGTGTATCAAATTCGCCAAACGTCGCGCGATATATTCTTTATCGACGTTATCAATATTTTCAGGTGTAAATTTCAATTGAACTAATTCTTTTTCTTTCGTAATCAGTTCGCCTTCAGTACGAGACTTGATATCAATAATGGTATCTACATGCTCTGGCAAACTTTCAATCACATCTTCAACAAAGATTAATGAAATACCATATTCTGATAAATCTTGGTTTACATATTCTAAAATGACATGATCAATAATTAATGACATATCTGTAATGACAAACACTAATTGCGGTGTGAAAATAATTTGCTCATTACTTCTGCTGCGTTCACGCACAGCTTGGATACGTTCTTTAATCATGCTATAAATTGACGTTAAAATTTGGTCACGTGTTCGTTGATTGTAAACAAACCCTCTAATGTTTTGACCTCTCAATGTCATATGTGGCAACCAACGTGCCCATTTCAATGTTTCAACTTCATCTTCACGTGTCACAAATAGAAACTCTAAATCATGATAACTATGGAATGTTGACAATTGGATTAGCATTTTCTCCAATTCTTCTAAAATGAGATGTCGTGCACCAATATATGCAATTGGCCCATGATTTAAATCATTGATTAATGGTGCTTGTTCTACATCTGTGTAAAATTCATACAATTCTTTAGCATCGTCGAATAGTTCATCACGACGTTGGTTAAATTCTTCTTCTTGGTAATCTAATTTGAATGACTTTTCTACATTCGCAATACCTAACTTATAATGTAAGAAATCGTGATGATGCGATGTTTTTTCATATATTCTTGGTGCTTTCGTTTCAACGATATCTTTAATTTCAGCAACCGTTGGATAATGATAATTCAAACTAAAACGTTGTGCTTTAATCGCTTTATTAATTTCTTTAGATTTATTATCCAAATAAGCTTTGTAATCTTTCTCTCGTTTTTCAACATCTTTGTTATACTTTTTCTTTTCAGAGAAATACGTTGTAATACCAAATACTATCGTTACTGTACTCATACCAATCATCATTAAAATATAAATACCAATTGGTCTCACTAAAAAGATGACAACAGTTAAAGCAATCATTACTAATGGCGGTATAATGGAACGCCATATCACTGTATTGTTCTTCTGTATTGGCTGTGGTGGTCTTTCAATCTTAATATCATCGGTCGGTTCACGGTGAATAATCCTTGGCGAACGATGGTACGTATTGTAATCATCTGCCTGTGCATGTGGCATCTCTTGTGTTAAGCGAATTAATGACGATGCCACTGTATTCTGACTCAATACATTTAAACCATCAGCTTGTACTTCGAGCCATATCCCTTCAACATAAATATGATCACCAATGTAAGCTTTGTTTGTTAATTGCTCTTGTAGTTCATAGTTAATATACACATCTGTATTTTTATCGTGCACAATGCGTACGTATTGTGATTCTTGTATTGATTGAAAATCTTTAATAATGATGGCATTCATCAAGCTTTGAATAACCATATCATCATACGCATTTGGCCCAATTGTCATCGTATCTTGAATTGAAGGATAAGCAAATGATGCATAATCAGCTTCTGTATAAAGTTGTAATGTAATGTCATCAAGGTCACCTTTTCTAACAAGCACCTTATTAATAGAAGTATGATTCGCTTGCCAAGTACCTTGATTATTTTGTTCTAAATGAATGACTTCGCCTAACGATTTCAACGTAATATCTGCACGCTCGTCTTCGCTAATAGTATATGTCTTACCATCTCGCAAATTGAGCATCTTCAATTGTTTGTTATATTTTATAATCAATTTATGCATTGTCTTTGCCTCAGTCCTATACTATTTTTTTCTTTCAGCTTCTTGACGTTTTTCTTTATCTTTTTGTGCTTGTTCTTTTTGTTTCTTTTCGTTCTCTTCTTGTTGCTTTAATTTCTCATCTTTTGCTTTTGCTTTCTCTTCTTCAGATTTCGCTTTTTCATCTTTAACTTGTTTTTCTTTGTCTAAAATATCTTGCAATTTATCGTTATACTTTTTCGTTTCTTCAGAACGTTTATCATTCGATAAATCTCCGTTATTTTTAATCTCATTTAATTTATTAATCAACGCTAACTTTGTAATATCGTTATCATCTAAATAAGTGGCTATATTAATCGCTTCATCAAGATGTCCTTGTCCTAATTCCATCCAATATAATAAGTAGTCTTTGTTTGAATTTGGTGTCACGTTATTAAGCAAGTTTTCTTTCTTATCTTTTTCTAAACCTTGTTTATTTGTTTGAATATAGCTTTTGGCATAAATGTAAAGCGCTTCTTTATCTAATTTTTTTCCATCTAAATCATCATACGTATTTAGTACTTGCGTATAATCTTCCTTCACAAATGCTTGGTATCCTTTTTCAATGCGCTCATTATGCTTCATTACTGAAAAATATAAAAAGGCTAAGAATGCAATTAATAACACACTTAACGTTGTCATACCGATAGCAACCCATTTGAAAACGGTATGTCCTACTTTGCGTACATATGCATAATTTTGACTATAATCTTGTTCTTGTTTCTGATACTGTTCATCTAAAAATGCCGTTAGTAAATCTAACGTTGCAGCTTCAATAACTTTAGTTTCAAATGGCGTTCCTTTATGTAGTTCTAAGTTTCCTTCAACTAAAGCATCAAATGATTGTTTCTCATTGAATGCACAGATAACCAGTGCTTTATATCTTGTTAAAAATTCAGCTTCTGACACCGGTAATGGATCAACAACATTTTGTAAACCTCTTGTTTTAGCAATTGGTAATCCATCTCTTGTGAAAAATAATTCATCTGGTGCCAACACAAATGTGTAGCGTGTACGATTTACTTCTTCTAAATTTTTGATATTGAGTAAGTAACGTAATTTTTCATTTTTAGTAAATGATTTAATATTATCAAAAGGTGTATGATTGTCATTAATGTCATAATGTATTTGGAAACTATCACGTAGTTCAGTTAATTCAGCATCTATAAAATATGGAGAATGTTGTTCTAATAAGTACATTAAATGAAAATGTTCTGGTTTAATTGAAGACTTAGGAATCTCTCTCATATCTAAGCGTAATTTTGTTTTAGCTGCTTCTTCAGCATCTAAAGGCGTTAACATATCTTGCATTTCATTTTTAGGGTTATGATTTTTAACCATCTATTTTTCCTCCTATAGTAACTTCAAAATATCTCCATCAGCGATTTGATAATCAATAAGTCGATCATTTTCAACAAGTAATTGACCTTTCGTCATCACTTTAATTTGTGTATTGACATCAAATATTGAAATGTCCAAACTATCCAATACTAAAGATATTAAATTTTTTATCGGTAAATATGCTGGTACTGCTAAGTCATATGTGCCGTAATTATAATTAGTAAAATCAAATGTTACTTTTACGTGCTGATTCATTTTTCGTTCGTCTCCCTTTATGAATTGAAAAAATGACAAATCCTAAAGTCAAAAAAGCCCCTACAGACATCAAAATGTACGGGAATATTTTTTTCTCCTGCTTGTTTTGAATATAGGGGCTTTTATCACTCTCCGAAGTCTTTTCTAAGTTAGATTTGGAAAATAACACTTTTTTAGTTTCATTCAAGGTAGTCGAGTGACTCGCTTGATTTTGAAACATATCATTTTTTATTTGTTGTTGTCGTTCTTTTTTCTGCTTAGCAATCGCGTCGTTGACTTCTTTACTATCTTTATTAAATAGCGTTGTATCATATTGATTTAAATCATTATTGATTCGCTTTTCCTCTTCTTGTTGCACGTCAATATTAAGTCCGCCATTATTGCTAGATGCTGTTAAAAAAGTTAAAGCAATCACGCTATTCATCAACATTAGATTAATCTCTCTTTCTTAAAGTGTTTTATAAACATGTTCAGTACAAAACCAATAATCACAAGTACTGTTAATATTACTAGCGCCAAGCCTATAGGATGCTCTGCATTTAAATAATTGAAGAACATGTTATCGATATAAGACAATGGTGAAATTTTATTAGTCACACCTTGTCCAGCCGCTTTCAAATTATTCATAGCTACAAAGTATAGACCCAATGCAGCAATCATTAAGAACATACCGATAGATTTTACCTGTCTTAGTAAATACGTATTAATAAGTACGAAGACCATCATAGTTAAAATCACCATTAAGATGAATTTCGCTCTATAGCCAGCTAATACATGGAACTTATTCATTGCAATTAAACCGACAATTAATCCTTCTACCAAACCAGTTGTACCAATAACACCTGACGTAATGACATTATTCCAAAGATGGTTTTTACTACTATAATCATCTTTAATGAAATTCATTTGTCCTTTGGCACGTTCATAACTATAGAAAATATATGCTGTAATCATTGATAGTAAATACATCAATAATACGAATAATGTCGGTGAAATCACGTCTGTATTACCATTATTAGCTAAAACATTTTCTAAGTTTTTCTTTTGAACCGGATTACTCATAAATGCTTTTAATGCTTGGTTTTGTCTGTCGCCATCTTTAGAATTTTGTAATACTTTTTTAAACTCTTTAGCGAACAACTCATTATCTTTATCGTTTTTAGCCATTTGACGGTTCAAATCATTCGCTCTTACGCCTAATGCTCGACCTGTCGCATGTAGTTTATTCACATTATTATCTAATTGATTTAATTGTCCACTAACTGAATCTGCAATTGTTTTTGATTCTTGTGTATCTGATAGCAATTGCGTACTTTTCTCAGAAATTCTACTAATTTCTTTATCTAAATTTGAAGACATCGTATTAAATTCATCATTTTTGCCTTTATCAATTTTTGGTTCTTGTGGCTCTTCAGCAAATGTCTTTTTAACGTTTTCTAACTGATCAATCAGCTTAGAAATATCTTCTTTATTTTTTGTTGTATTCTTTTTGTTATTTAAAATGTCATCAATCAGTTTGTCTGAGTTTTCTTCCATTGAATCAATTTGATGTAACACAGCTACTTTATCGTCTTTGAAACTTTCCATGTCATTGATAACTTGGTCAACCATCATATCAATTAAACGTTTGTTATCGAATGGTTTATCTTCTCTGCCTTTTGTATCTGTGTACATTTGATAATGTGCATCAAACCTAGATAACGCACTCAATTGCTGGCTTAATGCATCTTTCGATAAGCGATCATCAAAGTTATGATTCAATGTTACGTCCACAACACTCGTTGCTTTCTTATCATTTGGTTCTTCTTGACGATTTGCTTGTCCAAATAACAATTGTAAATGCATTGTTTTATCTTTTAAGAAATCTTTCTCAGCATCCTTTTTCAATTTAGCAACGCCATTGACTTCAACTTTATATTCCTTGTTAGATGTATCGAGTTGAACACTTTGATCCTTAATGTCATATTTTTTACCATTAATTTTAATGTCGCCTTCAAAATTAAAATGAGGATCTGTTGCAACAGTTAATTGATTAATATCATTACTTTTAATCGTTTCAGTACGTTGCACTTTGACACCATCATTAATCAAACTACTTGTGTCTTGCGCAACTTGGTTATCGTAATCTGTTAAATTAATGTGTTCTGCTAACGGTTTTTTCAAATTATATTCGTTTTTATAACGTTTTGCTTCTTTGACAATTGCTTCGTATTTATTAGCTTCATCCTCATTTAAACCTGCAGCTATAAAGTCTTGTTGAGACATGTTATAGATAAATGTTGTATCTTTATCTGGTTCTTTAACGATATCATCATGTAGCTGTTTTTCTAGATTTTCAGCAAATTGAGCATTGTTCATTTTAATACTGTTTAGCGCATCTTGTAAGTCTTTGTTATTTGCAAGCTCATCTTGCAGTGATTCTGTTAATTGCTTACGATAGTCTTCAATCATACCTTTTGAAAATGGTGACTCTTGTGATTGAATGATTTCTCTTAATTTATCTAAGTTTTCTTTAACAGTTTGTTTATATTCTTCTTTACCTGTATCTTGCATACTTGATTGTTGATCAATTTGGCTGTCCATCTGTTTTAATGCATTGATATAGTTATCAAGTTCCACACTATCTTTTTGCGATTTATAATCTTGTAACATTTTATCCATCGCTGTATTGTGCTCGTCAAATAATGAATTTTGTTTTTCAATTAAAGTCGAAACATTATAATCTGTGTTCACCCTGAACGTATCTGAATTCGCACTCAATAATGATTTATTGTATGTTTGGAACCATTTTGTAATGTCTTTGTTTGCAGAAATTGAATTTACAAGCGTATCTGTAAATAATTCCGGGAAGTCGTTAATTGGATTTAATAAGTAATTCGAGAATTTACTATTCACACCATGTTCACGCGTCATAATAGCGCCAACATTTTTTTGTGCATTATGTAAATTATCAATGATGCTTGTTAAATAAATTTCGACTAAGTTTTTGTTAAAGTCGTTAAGTACATTACTTACAACTTTTTCTGTGTTTTTAGCTACTTCTTCTTTTTGTCCTACAGCTGTTTTATACTGTAGCGATATTTTCGATGGTGTTTTAGCGTCTAATTGCATTGCCAATTTTGAAAAGTTTTCTGGAATAACAATCATGACTTGGTATCCACCATTTTTCAAACCAGACTCAGCAACGTTTCTTGTTACTGTTTCAAATTTATAGTTTTTCTCATTTGCTAACCTTTTAATAAATGCTTGACCCAGCTCAACTTTTTTACCGTTATATGTCGTTGGTTGATCCTCGTTAACAATTGCGATATGTATTTTATTATTTTTATTACTTACACTTTGGGATCCTTTTTCTGATTGATCTCCATATTTTGTTTGAACAAAAAATATCATACTAACTATGGCAATTATAATAATTAAAGTGACAATTAATGCATAAATCCAATTTTTCTTTTTCATGCTTATTTCCTTTCAGTTGTTTTCTTAAAAAAATGATAAGCAAAGCCACATTAGAAAATGTGACTTTGCCAATTTCAGAATGCTTATTGCAAACCGAAATTATTAGAAAGTTGTTGGTCTTGTTCTTGAACGGCATCAGCAGTGCTATTCAATTGTTGTTTAATTTCTTCTAATAATTGTGCAAATTTTTCTACTTTAGGACTAAGTTGTTGGAATTGCTCTTCGAAACGGCTGAAAGCTTGACCTTCCCAGTTCGCTGCAATTTCACCTTGTGCACGTGTTAAATCAGATAAAATTTGACGGATTTGGTCTGAACCTTGCCCGTAAGATTGCGATTTTGCTCTGATTTCCTCTGGACTCATCTTAATCATTGCCATAACTAGAAACCTCCTGAATATTTTAAGTTTATCAAAACTTTTTAGGGACACTATTTTTTGAAAAAGTGCTCCTTACTCAAATAATATATAAATTATTAGTATATGTATATAGTTTTTTAAGTATTTTTAGCTTTTTTTAAATAAATATATTGAATATACCCATATATTTTTAATTAACCATTCATTTTTGTAATATAAATGTGTATACTAAAATTAAATTAAATACATAAAGGATTAAATGGTTATTATGAAGAAAACAATTTTACTGACGATGACAACTCTTACTTTATTTAGTATGTCGCCTAACTCGGCTCAAGCATATACGAATGATAGCAAAACATTAGAAGAAGCAAAGAAAGCACACCCAAACGCACAGTTCAAAGTGAATAAAGACACCGGCGCGTATACTTATACATATGACAAAAACAACACGCCAAACAACAATCATCAAAACCAGTCACGTACAAACGACAATCATCAACACGCAAATCAACGTGATCTTAACAACAATCAGTACCATTCTTCATTAAGTGGTCAGTATACGCACATTAATGACGCAATTGATTCACACACACCGCCTCAAACGTCACCAAGCAATCCTTTGACACCAGCAATACCGAATGTCGAAGACAATGACGATGAATTAAATAACGCTTTTTCAAAAGATAACAAAGGGCTTATTACAGGCATCGATTTAGACGAATTGTATGACGAATTACAAATCGCCGAATTTAATGACAAAGCAAAGACCGCTGACGGTAAACCTTTAGCATTAGGTAACGGTAAAATCATTGATCAGCCTCTTATCACAAGTAAGAACAACTTATATACTGCTGGACAATGTACATGGTATGTCTTTGATAAACGTGCCAAAGATGGACACACGATTAGTACATTTTGGGGAGATGCTAAAAACTGGGCAGGCCAAGCTTCAAGCAATGGCTTCAAAGTAGATAGACACCCAACACGAGGATCAATTTTACAAACAGTAAATGGTCCATTTGGTCATGTAGCCTACGTTGAAAAAGTTAATATTGATGGAAGTATTCTAATTTCAGAAATGAACTGGATTGGTGAATATATCGTTTCATCAAGAACCATCTCTGCTTCAGAAGTTTCATCATATAATTACATCCATTAAATTAATCATGACATCAATAAAAAGCGACCAGTTCGCAGTTTACAATTCGTAACACTGCAAAATTGGTCGCTTTATTTTGTATGTTATTCGATTATAAAATATGATGTCTACCTTCAAAATTGCAATAACTTGTCACCTTAAAGTTAACCGACATTTTTAAATAATCATTATGTAATCAAAATATTTTTTGTAGTTTATTAGATTTCCAATAACTTATTAAACATTATTATAACTAAAATCCTATTAATTTAAACAAAATTTAAAATAAACCATTTAATAAAATGTATTGTTCTGATATGATTAACTCATAAATAATTGGGAGGAAACAAAATGTCTAAAAAACTAAAAATTATAATTCCTATTATTGTTGTCTTATTATTAATAGGTGGAATCGCATGGGGAGTTTATGCATTTTTTGCTAATACACCGAAAAATACATACCTAAAAAGTGAACAACAAACAGCAAAAATGTATAAAGATTATTTTAATGACCGTTTTGAAAATGAAGTGAAGTTCCAAGAAAAGATGAAAGATAATTCATTTTTATCTTCATTAGAATTAAGCGCAGATGCATCAGATGAAATTGTTAAGGGGCTTGGTATTCCTAAATCTGTTGTTAATGCTTCGAAAATTAAAATGTCATATGGACATGATCCTAAAAAAGAGAAATCAATGATTAATCTTGAACCAACAATAGCAGACTCTGCATTAGGGAAATTCCAGTTAGCTGCAGATAAAGATAAGCATTATTTCGAATCACCATTATTTAAAGGGAAATATAGTGTTAATAATTCTGATTTATTATCAACTTATTCAAAACTTACAGGTGAAGATGAAGAAACAGCAAAAGAAAATGGTATTACAAACCAACAACTAAATTTAAATACTCTTTTTAGTAATGCTCAAGCACAACAAAGTGACTACAGCAAAATTGCCGAAAAATATTCCGAACTTATTGTCGACAAATTAGATGACGATAATTTTGATAAAGGTAAAAAAGAAGAAATTAAGGTTAATGGTGAAAAGTACAAAGTTAGACCTGTCACGTTAACACTTAGCAGAGCTGACACTAAAAAAATTACATTAGCTGTATTAGAAGAAGCTAAAAAGGATAAAGACCTTAAAAAATTAATGGAAGAACAAGGTGCTACAAAAGACTTTGAAAAAGACATCAAAAAAGCAATTGACGATGTCAAAGAAACTAAAAAGGATGAATTTGCTAAAATTCAATCTAAAATTTATACCGAAAAACATACGATTGTAAAACGAGAAATTACTATTACAGACAAAGAAAATAATAAAACTAAAATCAAAGGTACTAATACTTTAGAAGACGATAAGTTAAAACTAGATTACGCACTTGATTTCGATCAAGATAAATACACGTATGCTGAAGCGAAATATACAATTAAAGGCGTATCTTCTAAGGAAAAAGACAATAAATACAGTGATAAATACGAATTTGGTAAAAAGACAGAATATGATGAATCAAAAATCAAATTAGATAACCAAGAAAAAGTAGATGGCACAAAACGTCAAGATAAAGGTAAAATTACTGTCGCATTAGATAAATATAGCGACGAAAATGAATTCACTTTTGAAAATAATATAGATTCTGACGTCAAAAATAACACTCAGAAATCTACGTTAAATATCGGCATCAAATATGCTGAAGAACCAATTAATTTCATTTTAAAATCTAGCACAAAATTGAAAGCAGGTATTGATTTTGATGATAGTGGTGCGAAAGATTTCAATAGTCTATCTTCAAAAGACCGTGAAAAACTTGAAAAAGAAATCGAAAAAAATGGCGGCAAAATGTTTGAATCAATTTTAAAAAAGGCATCTAAATAACTAAAATATAAAAATAAGATTGGAAGGTCATCTTGCCTTTCAATCTTATCATTGGAGGAGTGGTTAAATGAAAACAATACATTTGTTTCGCATCTACCACTCTTTTTTATTGAAAAAGTGGTATTTGATTATCTATTTACTATTTATATTAGCGGCACTCGTTATTACATTAACGACGATCCAACATGTAACAGAAGATGACAATCATTTTAATATAGGTGTCGTAGATAAAGATCAATCAAGTGAAACGAAATTAATCTTAAACTCTATTGGTAAAGGGAGTAACCTAGGAAAAAACGTGAGCATTAAGGCATATGATGATAAGCAAGCACATACTTTGTTAAAAAAACATAAACTTCAAGGCTATTTTGTTTTTGATAAAGGTATGACCAAGGCATTTTATAAACAAGGCGAACTACCAATTTCAGTATATACATATGATCAACAATCCATGAAAAGTGTCGTGCTATCTCAGCTAACAGATTCTGTTTACCAACGTCTTATGCGATCAATGGGTGGCATCTTAGCTTTTCAAGACTTAGCACCGAAAGCATCACATTCTGACAGTATCAATGTTATGACTGATTTGCTGATTACAGGATTAAACCGTTCAGGTGCATTTAACTTAGAACCGATTCATTTATACGATACGGGCAGTTATTATGCAATTACAGGTTTTTTAACAACGGTATTCATCTTTGCACTATCTTTATTTACAGTTTTGAAAATGAATCAAGATACTGTATTGAAAGCGCGATTGAAAATGTTTCATTTTTCTAAAGAGCGTTTATTAATCATTCGTGTGTTGATTACATGGTTTTATACTATGTTATGGAGTATCGTTGGTGTAGTTTGGATTGTGTTCAGTATTCCGAATACCTTTGAATTATATAATTGGCCAACGTTAGCCATTCATTTAAGCTATTATGTTACCTTTTTAATACTGTGGTTATTACTCATCGAACTTTTAACAACAGGCTTGTTGAATAGTATTAGTAAAGTCATATTAGCTATTGTCATCCTGGTGTTATCTGGTTTAACAATACCTACGATTTTTTTACAACATATAGCAAATGGCGTTTTCAATATTCAACCGTTCGCAGTTGTAACAAATCAATTGTTAGAAATTATTTTAAACAACTACATTTTAGAACTGCACCCTAGTTTCTATCTTAGTTTCATCGCACTTTTGATAATTAATTTAGCTGTATTGGTTTGGAGGTATCGTCAATGAAGCCTTATATACAACTTGTTGTGTTCAAGCAATGGTTACAATACATCTTGCTCGTAACAACCATTGTCATCGCACTCGTACTTATTGGTATCGGTTACCGTGTAGCACATGACAACTTCAAAATACCGATTACCATTCAAGATTTAGACCAAACCACTGCATCAAAATCATTCGTCAATAAAATTAAACAATCTGACTATGTAACTATTAAAAAAGTCGATGAAGATGAAAGCTATATTGAAGATGATGTTACTAAAAAGGAAGCTATTTTAAGTATGCAAATTCCTAAAGGTTTCTCTCAAAAATTAAAAGAGAACCGTTTAAAAGAAACGATACAGTTATATGGTAGAGATGACTTTATAGGTGGTATTGCTGTAGAAATTGTTAGTAGTTCATTATATGAACAGCAAATTCCTAACATTATTTATGAACACCTTGAGGATATGAAACAACATCAATCCATCGATGCTATCAACAAGTCCTATCATAAACATACACCTGAATCTAAAATCAAATTTGTGTCGCTTACTAAACAAGCACAACAATCTATTTCAATTAGCTTAATCTTTGCTGTGATTTTATTTGTTAGCGCTGTTCAAGTAGTACTTCATTATCGTTTAAACCAACAAGCAGCATTGCAACGATTATCACAATATCATTTAAGCCGTTTCAAACTATATAGTACTTATGTAATGACACATACGATCTTGTTATTGTTGGTACTATTGGCAGTTAGTCTATATTTGTCTCAACCACTCAGCTTAATATTTTACTTAAAATCACTGTTACTTATATTGATTTATGAGATAGGTATCGTCTTTATCTTATTCCATATTCAAACAATAAGTCATCGATTATTCATGACATTTATATATGCACTTGCTATGGGTATCGTATACTTGATTATTTTCATGTAAAGGAGCGTAACTGATGATAGAAATTAATAACCTTTCAAAGCGTTACCGTAACAAACAGATTTTCAATCATTTAACCATGTCCTTTGATAGTAATCGTTTAACCGTATTACTTGGTGATAATGGCGCTGGAAAATCAACATTACTTCGTATGATCGCTGGTATTGAAAAAGCTAATGATGGAACTATCAACTATTTCGGCGAAAAATGGAATCAAAGACAAATCCAAAATCACATCGGTTATGTGCCACAAGACATTGCGTTATTTGAACACATGACAGTGGCTGAAAACATTAATTTTTTTAAATCACTTTGTAAAAATCCAATTAACGATACAACTATCAACGAATATTTACAGCAATTAAATTTTGATGATACGTCTGCCAAAGTATCTACATTGTCCGGTGGGAATAAACGTAAAATTAATATATTAGTAGGTTTACTAGGTCAACCTCGAATTCTAATTTTAGATGAACCGACAGTTGGTATTGATTTGAAATCTAGACATGACATCCACCAACTGCTTAACATTATGAAATCTAAATGTTTAATTATATTAACTACCCATCATTTAGATGAAGTTGAAGCACTTGCAGATGATATCAAGTTAATTGGCCAAGATCCTTTTTATCAACATGTTTTAGAGGACAAGCAATGGGCTTATACCTATTATTAAAACGAAAAAATCCCAAGTTGCGTATGATATCGTAACTTGGGATTTACTGTATTATCTACTTTGCAAGTATGACGTTGGGTCTACTGCATATTGATTACCGATGCCACCAGACATACGTTGGAAGTGTACGTGAGGCGCTGTTGAATTACCCGTACTACCTGAATATGCAATTTGGTCACCAGCTTTGACTTTATCACCAGCTGAAACAGTTAAACGATTATTATGCATATACCATTGGTAGTTATTACTGTTCGCTTCTTTAATAGTTACTTGATTGCCGCCACCATAGTTACTCCAACCTGCTTGTACTACTGTGCCATCAGTTAATGAGTAAACTGGTGAATTTTCAGGCATTGCATAGTCGACACCGTAATGCGCACCACCACCGTGATATTGTCCATATGGTTGTAGTTGTTTACGACTTGTTAACCAGCTTGCGTCTTTCGCATGACCACTAGCTGTCGCTTTACTTGCTGATCCACCATTTTGATTAGATGTGCCATTAGGATAATTGACCTTTCCATTACCATCATGGCTGTTATACGCTTGGTTGTTGTTACTATGTGAATAATAGCTCGCGTCTGGACCTACATTTGATTGATAACCATATTGATTAATATGCTGTTGGCTTTGACTCGCTGTGTAGTCATTGTTATCTCCTGCTATTGCTGGATTCACATATGTTTGGCCGCTTCCATTGGCATTTGCATTTTTTGGATAACAGTTATAAAAATAATGCGTATGTCCTTGAGCATCTACGAATGTATAGCTATATTCTTTATTATCAAACATTGCTTGATTCCAGTTACCATCAGGTGTGTGATGATAATCCCCATTAGAATCAATTGTATAATAAGTACCATAAGATACGTCTTGTGATTGTGTTGACATTTGTGTATGTGCTTGTTGGGTGTTTGTCGTTTCTGCTGCATCTGCTTGATGCGCCATTGTAAATGTAGCGAAGCCCATCGTTGCAATCGCTGCTGCTGTTAATTTTTTCATGTATAAAACATCCTCCATTAAAATTAAAGTTAGTTTTCAATTAAACTGTACTGCACATACTAAAAGAATTAGACAACTGAGTAAAGGATTTAATTCTCATTTTCCAACTATTTAATATTCCCGAAATGTTTTACTAAACTCATTACATTGTCATTACAAAATAGCCATACATTGATATTAAAATGACATCTCTCACTGCATTCGTTTAACCTTTTATAAATTTTCAAAACTAACAACTAATCGTTCGTCCATGTTCGCGATTCAACGCTAATGTATGATAGTAATCATCCATCAAATCATATCAACCAAATTCCATTATCAATCGCTATTGATTGTCATTCAACTTTCTAATAGTGATATGCTTCTCAGGCTTAAAAATCGTCATATCTTTTCTATTAATTAAATCATCTGTGAGCTTTAATGCTACTAATTCATTGCTGCCATAATACTTAATATATAACGTTCTTGTAGTTAAATTTATTACGGTCTGATACATCGTATAGTGATTGTCAGCATCATGCGGACGTACAATTCCAATCGGTATATTTACCGCATCTAATAAATAAAATGCATTCATTAAATCCATTTCTTTATCATTGTTTTGAGCAATGTTTGCTTTCATAAATGCCATTCTCACAAAGCGCTCAGTTGAAGTAAATCCACCTGGCAATCCAAATGTACCTGCTTCATTGCCTAAAGGTTCAATCGTTACACCTTCCAATAACTTTGCTGTTGCTGGATAAGGAGAAATATTGATATATTGTCTTAAATTACTATAATGCCAATCTAAGTCTGGATGATTTGTTAAGACACCAATAGGGTTATCTTTTATAACCACTTCACCCTCTTTAAATGAAACTTCGACTGAATGTCCAGTTGCATCGGAAACATGATAATGCAATGGCGGAACTTCACCGATGTCATTTAAATATACCGCTACAACATGTATTTGGGATGCTTGTTGTTTCATATCTTCAATGCTTGTTGTATATCCCAAAATCCATGTCACAATTTCATTTTGCGTAATATTCATCGCGCCCGCTTTGTGTGTTGATCCATATGAACTATAACCTCGGAAATATTGTGTTGAAATGGCAACGCCATGTTCATTAACACCATCACCATAAATAAAACCTTCCATATCTGTTCCTGTACCAATAAAGCCATATTGCGTTTGGCCTGTCGTGCCAGTGCGAGATGTCCAACGATAATTTCTAGGCGTCACTGCTGGCGAACCATCTAATGGATAATCATAATCCATCGTGCGTCCAAGAAGTACTTGATTATTTAAAGTTTGTATTGTGAATCCTGTGCACATTGTTCTCACTCCTCTGTACCTTCATTTACTTTAATCACTTTCAAATAAAGCTGTTTCACTTAAACATACTATAAAAATTCAATCATACAAGCAATTAATTGATATTCATTCTCAATAACTGTGGTATGATATGTAAGGAAATCATGACTAATGTGTGAGTGAACGATCATCTATACATCCGTTCACTTCATCTCATGACTTTCTATATTTAATTTTTACAAGGAGTGACATCTGTGAATAACACACAATCTTCACCACGCAGTAATATTATTATTGCGATTATGTTGTCTGCATTAACATATTGGTTGTTTGCACAATCATTTATTAATATAGGACCTCTCGTTGGTCAAACGTATCAAACCTCTCCTGCCGTGTTAAATTTATCTATTAGTTTAACTTCCTTCGCCACAGGTATCTTCATGGTGGCTGCAGGTGATATTGCTGATAAAATAGGACAACTGAGAATGACATACATGGGTCTCATAATCAGTATGTTTGCATCTCTTCTATTAATTATATCGGACATCACTGCACTGCTCATCATCGGTAGAATTTTACAAGGTCTATCAGCAGCTATCTTGTTACCTTCAACAGTTGGCGTTTTAAATAATCAATTTAAAGGAGAACATTTAAGACGAGCGATTAGTTATCTAATGATTAGTACTGTTGGGGGCATCGGCCTAGCTGGTGTTATCGGCGGTTTAATTGCCACAAATTTCGGATGGCAAACGAATTTCATCATTAGTATAGTCATTGCTTTCATTGCCATATTACTTCTAAAAGGCACACCTGAAAAAGTAAGTCAACATAGCCATCGTCATCCATTCGATTACAAAGGTATGTCGATTTTCGCTGTTATGATTGGTAGCTTTACATTATTGTTAACACAAGGATTCGAACAAGGTTGGTTTAGTACATTTTCATTCATTTGTCTGAGCATTTTTATCATCACTACGTTGATATTCATCATCATCGAACGTCGACATGAAGTACCTTTTATTGATTTCTCAGTATTACGCAACCGTCCGTTCATTGGTGCATTTTTAAATAACTTTGTTTTAAATAGTGGCCTAGGCGTAACAGTGGTCTTTTTCATATATGCTCAAACACACCTTGGTTTATCAGCTGCGCAATCTGGACTTGTTACATTGCCATATGCCATTGTGGCAGTTGCGATGATTCGTTTAGGTGAAAAAGCAACATTACGTTTCGGTGGCAAATTGATGCTCATCATTGGTCCGTTGTTCCCTGTCATCGGCATCACTATTATTAGCATGACTCAATTATCGGCATCACAATATGTCATTGCAGTTATCATTGGTTTCGTCATTTGTGCAATTGGAAATGGTTTAGTCGCAACACCCGGCCTTACAATTGCAATTTTCAGTATGCCAAATGAAAAAGTTGGTTTAGCTACAGGATTATATAAAATGAGTGGTACATTAGGTGGCGCCTTTGGTATAGCACTAAGTACTACAGTTTTCAGTATGTTACAACTAAACTATGCACCAAGTGTAGCTGCAACCGTAACATTTATCGTCAGCATTGTATTGATGATCCTTGGCTCATTGTCTGCATACATGATCATTCCAAAAACGGTTAAATCTTAAATATAATAGAAGCATCATGTTTCGAAATATCTGTATCACTTTAAAATGATATACAAGAAATTCAAGAAAAATAAGCGAACTGAATAAATAAAGATTCAATTAACGCATCA
>NZ_KV839064.1:0-72958 GCF_001838845.1 Staphylococcus sp. HMSC36A10 | reverse complement strand
TTTTTACATTGCCTAAGAACTTAATGTCCCAAGCTTTTATGGCTTTTTAAAATTTGAAATTTTAGATCTTATTTCACGTGCGATTTAATCGATGTGTTAATAAAACAATGCTGGCATTCAACATGTACGATAATAAAATAAAATTGCAATTATGTTATTGCATGTTTTGTTTATTACTTAGAATAATACGATGGTTAAGATGAAATATATGACAAAGATAAATAATGACATTAAATTCAAGATGTTTACACCTTTTAGATCTTTTTTAAGCATTTTAAATCCTGTCACTTCGACATTACCGACTAAGAGTAATAAGACGATAAATACCCACCAATTCTCTTTTGGAAAACTCATCGTCGTTAATGCTAAGACGAATAATAACAACACACCCATAATAATTCTCAAAATGCGAGTAAATACAACTTCCATTTTAAAAATACTAATAAAACTAACAATTAGATAAAGTATTGCTAGTAAAATCAGATAAAATTGCATATGATAACTTCCTCTCCGTTTCAAAGGGTTCATGTAGTACAACAGCGTAGAAAACATAAATAGCAGTGTTGGGATAGATATGCGTGTATGTTGTTAATGAAACACTAAATCATAACACGACAACATCTTGTGATTCTAGATGTAATTGAGCGAAAAATAAAGCAATTCATCAATATAACGTATTCAGAGCAATGCTAGTCAAATTTATGTAACGAAAAGCATTTATTGCTTGAATGATAGATTATTAATCTTGCATTTGAGCGCGAACGTTTCTAATTTCATTTTCAATATCTTTAAGTTGACGAACAAGTGCGGAAGTATCTAAATTCAAAGATTCCCGTTTTTCTAAGTCACCTTGAAGACGAACATAATCATATTTAAGTTCGGCTAGTTGGTTTTCTAAAGACATACTATAACACTCCTTTGAAATATAATTAAGTGCATTTAATGTAGATTATAGCATGAAACAGTAGACTTCTAAAATATCTGTGGAGTATGTTAAAGTTATAAATTATGAAGATTATTGAAAGAAGGGATAACAGTGACAGAACAATTTACTATGATTATTTTATTAATTGCGCTTGGTTACTTTTTGAAGCGCATTAATTTTATAAAAGCAACAGATAGTCAAGTCATTGCTACATTAGTTCTTAATGTCACACTCCCATCTTTAGTTATTGTGAATTTAAACAGTGCAGAATTAAAATTGTCATTCTCCATTTTACCAATTTTAATGATTATATATGGTATTGTGGCGAAAATGATTGCTGTCTGGTTTTTTAGAAAATATGATAATCACATGCGTGGATCAGTAGGTATGATGACTGGTGCTATGAATATTGGATTGTTTGCATATCCACTAATTGAAGTGATATGGCCTAAAACGGGACTTATTTATTTTGGTATGGCTGATATAGGTGGTGCCTTTGTGATGTTTGGAATTACTTACTTTGTAGGTAGCTACTTTAGTGAAGGTAGTGATCAATTCGATTTTAAATATTTAGGTAAGAAATTATTACAGTCAGTGCCACTCGTTACATACATTGTAATGTTTATATTGAATATAAATCACATCCATTTACCACATGTGGCAATCGATTTCTTTAGCATACTTTCCCATGCAAATATGCCGTTATCAATGATTTTGCTAGGTGTTATGTTGAATTTTACTCTGGAAAGAAAGTATATACCTGCTACTATTAAATATTTATGTTTGCATTATGGATTAGCATTAGTTGCGGGATTGTTAGTACATGTGTTGTTACCGGTATCAGATGATATGATTAAGACGACATTGTTGGTCACTTGGATGTTCCCGGTTGGTGTCGCAATTATTTCTTATGGTATTCAGTTTAAATATCGAACACTGCCATTTATAGGTATGACGACCAATTTGACAATCATTATTAGTATCATTATTTTGTACGTGTATCAGGCAGTGTTTGTCTAGTTTACACATTTGAAAATAAAATCCATTTTAGTATTCGTAGAAAATGAGAGCCCCATTTACCACAACATGTAAATGCATATTGTGAAAAGGGGGCCTTTTATTTATGACATAGTTGTTCAACTCATACATTCAAGTTGATAATGCAGTGCGTTATGCAGCTATCCACTTCATATGTATGGCGCATACTTGATAAATGAATATCATCAAGATTTTAAAAGTATCGCTAATTTTAAAGTCTTAAAACGCATGATTAATGTCATGATGTGTTATTGCGTTTTGTTTTTAGAGCCACGTATTTCCTAGGACATATAGAGGAACATTCAACGTAAAATTCCCGAAAATTAATTTTAATCATTCTATAAGTGAATGGTTATTTTCAGAAGTGATTACATTTTTACGTTACATGAGTATTTAACTTTCTATTTCAAATTACCTAGAATTATAGCAGCTATCACGATAATAATAATACCTGCCCAAATACCCGTCATCTGACGACGATCTTTTCTTTCTCCTAAAATGAAAATACCACCTAATGTTGAAACGATAACAAGTAACTGTGATAATGAGAAACTTGTAGCTACACCAACTTTTGGTTGAGAATAGAACATGAACAAGTTACCAATTCCCCAAATCACACCTGGCAATAGATTAAGTGCTGTTGATTTAAGTGATGTTTTATGATTCATGGATAGGATAAAGCCACCAATTGCCATACCGACAGATTGGAAGAACAATGCATCAGTTCCACCAACACCAAAGATGTCACCAAGTACAACGAAACCTACATATCCAACTGTAGATACAATTAAAATACCCATTGCTTTTTTAAATTCAGGATTATCTGATTGACGTTCATTTTTGGCTTTAAGTGAAGTAAGTGCTACACCAGTAACTAATAATATCATGGCGATTAAACCAAAGATAATTTGAGTCATTGAAGACCATTCACCTAAAAAGATAACGCTGAATAATGTTGTACCAACTAATTGCATACCTGTAGAAACTGGCATAGTATTTGATACACCGATTAAACTAATAGATTTAAGCTGATTCGCTTGTCCAAACGCCCATAATGCACCAGAAATAAGACCGACAATAATTACAGTAGGATTATTGAATTTTGCGAAACCAGTAATAAGTAAACCTAATCCAACAATGAGTGCGCCTAGCGTCGTACCACGAATTTGGTTGTAAGGTCCACCGCCGACGAACACATTAATAAGAACGACACTTCCCCAGAATAAAGCAGGTAAAAGTGCGATTAAGAAATCAAGAAATTGCAAGACTACTCACTCTCCTATACTATTTATGCAAGTGCTCCCCTTAATTGACACTTGCATGTTATTGTAAAGCATTCTGCCCTAATAGTAAAAAACAACTACTTATAATTTTCAATATTTACAAAAAGTAGAAAAACCCACAATACATGCTAATGATGTACTGTGGGGTATTTGCTTGGTATTTTATTCAGGGATTGTTTGATCTTTTACGTTACGTGATTCGAATTTGAATTTAATGTACTCATAGTTGATATGGAAACCTAGACCATTAAATCGTTCGATGAGTTTATTATTTTTATTACGAATTTTAAAATAAACTTTTCTAATATCAAAATTATCAAAAGCATATTGCAATGCATACGCAAGCAACTCGAAAGCGATACCTTTCAAACGGTAATCTACATGAGAACTGAAGTATTTAATCTCGGCGATTGACTGTTGTGAATCAATTTCAAGGTATAAATAACCTTTAAGTAAACCTTCGCTAACAAATAAAAACAAATGATGATGGTCGTCTAAACTATCAATGATATCTTGCGGTGACTGTGCCTGATATTTAAATGTAGTTGTGTGTAATTTGCTGAAAGCACGATAAAACCCTTTGTGATAAGGAATGATATTTGGTTGGTGCATATCTTCTTCTAATCTTGTACGGGCTTCTATGTAATAGTCAGTGAAGTTATAACTTGCTTGAATAACTTTCATTAATGGTTTGTATTGTTGAATGCCTTCTTCAAAAGAAAAGTTAAAGACGGCATCGTCAGGTTGGTTCGAAGTCATTGCTTTAAATAGCGTTTCAAACGTATCGACAGATAATACATAATTGTCAGCCACGAATGGGCCTATGACTTTGAATTTATTTTTATCGTATGCAAAAGACAATATGATTGCTTTGATTGAATCGTTTTCTTTAATCGAAAATACACCAGGTGATTCAATCGCATCGGTTATTAATACATCTATTTCATTGTACTGTTGAGGAAGTTTATATAAGTATGATGCTGATTCATAATTCGAATGTTCAATGAACGATTTTATTTGTGTAATATCATATAACTGAACTATGCTCATGTCATTACCTCCGTACTTTTTGTTACTTTTATTATATAGTATTTCAACTGAAATGAAAGTTAATAGTGATATTAACATGTTACAATACATTTAACACCATTGAATTTAAATCAAAGATTAGTGGAATAGATGAAGCACGTTCGAAATAAAAGAACGTATGAGAAAGGATAATTTATGAAATCTTTAATATTAGCTGAAAAACCATCAGTTGCAAGAGATATTGCTGATGCTTTACAAATAAATCAGAAGCGTAATGGTTACTTTGAAAATAACCAATATATTGTCACGTGGGCGTTAGGTCATCTAGTGACAAATGCGACACCTGAACAATACGATAAAAATTTAAAGGAATGGCGATTAGAAGACCTTCCAATTATACCTAAATATATGAAAACTGTTGTTATTGGTAAAACAAGCAAACAATTTAAAACAGTAAAAGCGTTAATTTTAGATAATAAAGTGAAAGATATTATTATTGCAACAGATGCTGGACGAGAAGGTGAACTAGTTGCAAGATTGATTTTGGATAAAGTTGGTAACAAAAAGCCAATCCGTCGATTATGGATTAGCTCAGTTACTAAAAAAGCTATTCAACAAGGTTTTAAAAATTTAAAAGACGGTCGTCAATATAACGATTTGTATTATGCAGCGTTAGCGAGAAGTGAGGCAGATTGGATTGTTGGGATTAATGCAACGCGTGCACTAACAACAAAGTATGATGCACAGCTATCCCTGGGACGTGTTCAGACACCAACGATTCAATTAGTAAATACACGACAACAAGAGATTAATCAGTTCAAACCACAACAATACTTTACATTATCATTAACGGTAAAAGGGTTTGATTTTCAGCTAGAATCAAATCAGCGATATACCAATAAAGAAACTTTAGAACAGATGGTTAATAATTTGAAAAATGTCGATGGTAAGATTAAATCTGTTGCTACTAAACATAAGAAGTCGTATCCGCAATCACTGTACAATTTAACAGATTTACAACAAGATATGTATAGACGTTATAAAATTGGACCTAAAGAAACATTGAATACACTTCAAAGCTTATATGAGAGACATAAAGTCGTAACCTATCCAAGAACAGATTCAAACTATTTAACAACTGATATGGTAGATACTATGAAAGAACGTATTCAGGCGACGATGGCAACAACATATAAAGACCAAGCACGCCCATTAATGTCTAAAACATTTTCATCAAAAATGTCGATATTTAATAATCAAAAAGTATCTGATCACCATGCAATTATTCCTACAGAAGTGAGACCTGTCATGTCAGACTTAAGTAATAGAGAATTAAAGTTATACGATATGATTGTCGAGCGTTTTTTAGAAGCTTTAATGCCTCCGCACGAGTATGACGCGATAACTGTAACTTTAGAGGTTGCAGGGCACACATTTGTTTTGAAAGAGAATGTAACAACTGTTTTAGGTTTTAAATCTATTAGACAAGGTGAATCTATTACAGAGATGCAACAGCCTTTTTCAGAAGGCGATGAAGTGAAGATTTCAAAAACAAACATTAGAGAACATGAAACAACACCTCCAGAATATTTTAATGAAGGTTCGTTATTAAAAGCGATGGAGAACCCTCAGAACTTTATTCAATTGAAGGATAAAAAATATGCGCAAACTTTAAAACAAACAGGTGGTATCGGCACAGTTGCAACAAGGGCCGACATTATCGATAAATTATTTAATATGAATGCCATTGAATCAAGAGACGGTAAAATTAAAGTAACGTCAAAAGGTAAACAAATATTAGAATTAGCACCAGAAGAATTAACGTCGCCACTTTTAACTGCACAATGGGAAGAAAAATTACTTTTAATTGAACGTGGTAAATATCAGGCGAAAACATTTATTAATGAAATGAAAGATTTTACGAAAGATGTTGTAAATGGGATTAAAAATAGTGATCGTAAATATAAACACGATAATTTAACAACCACAGAATGCCCAACGTGTGGTAAATTCATGATTAAAGTTAAAACTAAAAATGGTCAGATGCTTGTGTGCCAAGATCCATCTTGTAAGACGAAAAAGAATGTACAGCGCAAAACAAATGCAAGATGTCCAAACTGTAAAAAGAAATTAACGTTGTTTGGTAAAGGGAAAGAAGCGGTATATCGTTGTGTTTGTGGACATTCTGAAACGCAAGCACATATGGATCAGCGTATGAAGTCTAAATCCTCTGGTAAAGTATCTCGTAAAGAAATGAAAAAGTATATGAATAAAAATGAAGGTTTAGACAATAATCCGTTTAAAGATGCATTAAAGAACTTGAATTTATAGATAAAATCGAACAAAGTTGAATCAGAAAAACGAAAAGTTCGCTTTTGGTATTGTTTTTTATTAAGAATGATATTAAACTATTAAGGTATTTTAAAAAAAGGAGCATCCATTCGTGAAAAACTATTTCCAGTTCGATAAATATGGAACAAACTTTAAAAGAGAAATCTTAGGCGGTATCACAACTTTCTTATCTATGGCCTATATTTTAGCAGTTAACCCGCAAGTTTTAAGTTTAGCAGGTGTTAAAGGCGTATCAGAAGATATGAAAATGGACCAAGGTGCCATTTTTGTAGCAACTGCATTAGCAGCATTTGTAGGCTCGCTATTCATGGGGCTAATAGCTAAATATCCAATTGCGTTAGCACCAGGTATGGGATTAAATGCATTCTTTGCATTTACTGTTGTGTTAACCATGGGTATTCCTTGGCAAGTTGGTTTAACAGGCGTTTTATTCTCAGGTATATTCTTTGCGATATTAACCGTCACAGGGTTTAGGGAAGTTATTATTAATGCAATTCCTTATCAAATGAAGATGGCTGTTTCAGCAGGTATAGGATTATTCATTACATTTGTAGGTTTACAAAGTTCGGGTATTATAGTTAAAAATGAATCTACATTAGTAACATTGGGACATTTAACTGATCCACCAGTACTTTTGGCGATATTCGGTATCGTTATTACAGTTATTTTATATGCAATTAAATTGCCGGGTTCTATCTTTATCGGTATGATCATCACAGCAATCGTTGGTATGTTCACTGGATTGATTCAAATGCCATCTGGTATTGTAGGTAAGATTCCAAGTATTGAACCAACGTTCGGTGCTGCATTTGAAGCGTTTAAAGACCCAAGTCAATTATTAACGATACAGTTCTTAATTGTTATTTTAACGTTCTTATTTATTGATTTCTTTGATACAGCTGGTACATTAGTAGCTGTTGCTACTCAAGCAGGTATTATGAAAGATAATAAATTACCAAGAGCTGGTAGAGCATTGTTCTCAGATTCTTTAGCTACGATTGTAGGATCAGTTTTTGGAACAACTACAACAACTTCTTATATCGAATCAACTTCAGGTGTTGCTGTAGGTGCTAGAACAGGATTTGCTAGTATCGTAACAGGTTGTTGTTTCCTATTAGCGCTGTTCTTTAGTCCGTTAATCGCTGTTGTAACAAGTGCAGTTACGACACCAGCTTTAGTGGTGGTAGGTGTATTAATGGCTGCAAACTTTGCTGAGATAAACTGGAAAAGTTTTGAAGTTGCAGTGCCAGCATTCATTACAATCATTATGATGCCTTTATCATACTCAATTGCAACTGGTATTGCGTGTGGATTTATTTTCTATCCAATTACAATGCTTATCTCTAAAAAACATAAAGAAGTACATCCGATAATGTATGTATTAATGGTACTATTCATTCTGTACTTCATATTTGTTCATGGTTAAATCCAGACACAAAAAACGACTGCCAATGATTGGTAGTCGTTTTTTCTTTGAAGTAAGGATAAAATAAGTAGCGAAATAACATAAAGCAATATTATGAATGTCTTTAAATATCCGATATAAATATACTTCTTTTAAAATTGTTGGACGTGTTTCTTCTATATTATATACCTAATTAAAAAGGTTTTAAGAATTATTCTCTATGTCCATCTTTGTATTGTGTGTAAATGACACGAGCATTTTTGTTAGGTATATAGGTTGGCGCTGATAATACAACTAGGACAAATAGGATCATTAGGAAAAATAAAATCCAATGAATCAAAATTCCTAAGAAGGGGATGATAGCTAAAAAACTACCTACTATACCAAATATTGGAATAATCGCTATAGGTCTAATCGCATTTTGTCTATTCACTAATAATATAATAGTAAGAATTAGATAAAGTAATGCATTAAAGAGTAAAGGCTGCCATCCAAAACTTAAAATAAACGTTGCACCTAAAAAAGGAATGCCATAGAAAAACTCACAAAGTATTAAAAAGATACCTATAAGTGCTAAAGATAATTTTGGTCCATTTTTCATATTCATTCACCACCGTTCTTATTACTAATTATATAGAATAATTTTCAATGATAATAATAAAATGATTCAAGGTACGAATTTACAATAAAGAAGGAAATAAAAAATATCTCGAAAATAGTTGAACTGACTAAGTATATAAAGTAAAATATAAAAGTATGTGTTAGACAGATAGAAAAATTATATGAAAAGCCTTGATTTATCGATGTTTTTCGTGTAATATAACTAACGTTGGACTTTAAGAAAAGCGATGAAGCGAAAGGTTACTGACACACCCGGCCGCTTTGCCATGGCGCTGTGTAAGATAGTTTTCGTGGAGAAGTCTATCACTAAATGTAGACGAATAAGGAGGGAAAATTATGGCAAAACAAAAAATCAGAATCAGATTAAAAGCTTATGATCACCGCGTGATTGATCAATCAGCAGAGAAGATTGTAGAAACAGCGAAACGTTCTGGTGCAGATGTTTCTGGACCAATTCCGTTACCAACTGAGAAATCAGTTTACACAATCATCCGTGCCGTGCATAAGTATAAAGATTCACGTGAACAATTCGAACAACGTACACACAAACGTTTAATCGATATTGTAAACCCAACACCAAAAACAGTTGACGCTTTAATGGGCTTAAACTTACCATCTGGTGTAGACATCGAAATCAAATTATAATAGACAATTTTAGGAGGTGGACTTTCGATGACCAAAGGAATCTTAGGAAGAAAAATTGGGATGACACAAGTATTCGGAGAAAACGGTGAATTAATCCCTGTAACAGTAGTAGAAGCTAAAGAAAATGTTGTATTACAAAAGAAAACTGTAGAAGTTGATGGATACAACGCAATCCAAGTTGGATTTGAAGACAAAAAAGCATACAAAAAAGATGCAAAATCTAATAAATATGCTAATAAACCAGCTGAAGGTCACGCTAAAAAAGCTGACGCAACACCTAAGCGCTTCATTCGTGAATTCCGCAATGTAGACGTGGATGCTTACGAAGTAGGTCAAGAAGTCTCAGTAGATACTTTTGTAGCTGGCGACGTTATTGACGTAACAGGCGTATCAAAAGGTAAAGGTTTCCAAGGTGCAATTAAACGCCACGGACAATCTCGTGGACCTATGTCACACGGTTCTCATTTCCACAGAGCACCAGGTTCTGTAGGTATGGCTTCAGATGCTTCTAGAGTATTTAAAGGCCAAAAAATGCCAGGACGTATGGGTGGAAACACTGTAACTGTTCAAAACTTAGAAGTAGTTCAAGTTGACACAGAAAACAAAGTTATCTTAGTAAAAGGTAACGTACCTGGACCTAAAAAAGGTTTAGTAGAAATCAGAACTTCAATTAAAAAAGGTAATAAATAATAAGAAGTGAAAGGAGGAAATGCATAATGGCTAATTATGATGTTTTAAAATTAGACGGAACTAAATCAGGTTCAATCGAATTAAGCGATGCAGTATTCGGTATTGAGCCAAATAATAGCGTTTTATTCGAAGCTATTAATTTACAACGTGCTTCATTACGTCAAGGTACGCATGCTGTTAAGAATCGTTCAGCAGTAAGCGGTGGCGGACGTAAACCATGGAAGCAAAAAGGAACAGGTCGTGCTCGTCAAGGTACAATCCGTGCTCCACAATGGCGTGGCGGTGGTATCGTATTCGGACCAACTCCAAGAAGTTATGCATACAAAATGCCTAAGAAAATGCGTCGTTTAGCTTTACGCTCAGCATTATCTTTCAAAGCTCAAGAGAATGGCTTAACTGTAGTTGACGCATTCAACTTCGAAGCTCCAAAAACTAAAGAATTCAAAAATGTATTATCTACATTAGAACAACCTAAAAAAGTATTAGTAGTTACTGAAAACGAAGATGTAAATGTTGAATTATCAGCACGCAACATCCCTGGCGTTCAAGTGACAACTGCTCAAGGTTTAAATGTTTTAGATATCACTAATGCTGACAGCTTAGTAATTACTGAAGCTGCTGCTAAAAAAGTTGAGGAGGTGCTCGGATAATGGAAGCAAGAGATATTCTTAAGCGCCCCGTAATCACTGAGAAATCTTCTGAAGCAATGGCTGAAGACAAATACACTTTCGACGTTGATACTCGTGTTAACAAAACACAAGTAAAAATGGCAGTTGAAGAAATCTTCAACGTAAAAGTTGCAAGTGTTAATATCATGAATTACAAACCTAAGAAAAAACGTATGGGCCGTTACCAAGGCTATACAAACAAAAGAAGAAAAGCGATTGTAACTCTTAAAGAAGGATCAATCGACTTATTTAACTAATAAAACAATTACCATTAAGGAGGTAAGCGACAATGGCTATTAAAAAGTATAAGCCAATAACAAATGGTCGTCGTAATATGACTTCGTTAGATTTCGCAGAAATCACGAAAACTACACCTGAAAAGTCATTATTAAAACCGCTACCGAAAAAAGCGGGACGTAACAACCAAGGTAAATTGACTGTAAGACACCATGGTGGTGGACACAAACGTCAATACCGTGTTATCGATTTCAAACGTAACAAAGATGGTATCAATGCAAAAGTTGATTCTATTCAATATGATCCAAACCGCTCAGCAAACATCGCTTTAGTTGTATATGCAGACGGTGAAAAACGATATATCATTGCTCCTAAAGGATTAGAAGTAGGTCAAATCGTTGAAAGTGGTGCTGAAGCTGACATCAAAGTTGGTAACGCATTACCATTACAAAACATTCCAGTTGGTACAGTAGTACACAACATCGAGCTTAAACCTGGTAAAGGTGGACAAATCGCTCGTTCAGCTGGTGCAAGTGCTCAAGTACTTGGTAAAGAAGGTAAATACGTATTAATCAGATTAAGATCTGGTGAAGTTCGTATGATCTTATCTACTTGCCGTGCTACAATCGGTCAAGTTGGTAACCTACAACACGAATTAGTTAACGTTGGTAAAGCCGGACGTTCAAGATGGAAAGGTATCCGTCCAACAGTTCGTGGTTCTGTAATGAACCCTAACGATCACCCACACGGTGGTGGTGAAGGTCGTGCTCCTATCGGTAGACCATCTCCAATGTCACCATGGGGTAAACCTACGCTTGGTAAGAAAACTCGTCGTGGTAAAAAATCATCAGACAAACTTATCGTTCGTGGACGTAAGAAAAAATAATATAATCAACTTATTTGGGTGTGCGGCTTAAAGCTGCACGCACATAATAAGAAGGGAGGCGCCCAAATGGCTCGTAGTATTAAAAAAGGACCTTTCGTCGATGAGCATTTAATGAAAAAAGTTGAAGCTCAAGAAGGAAGCAAAAAGAAACAAGTAATCAAAACATGGTCACGTCGTTCTACAATTTTCCCTAATTTCATCGGACATACTTTTGCAGTATACGACGGACGTAAACACGTACCTGTATATGTAACTGAAGATATGGTAGGTCATAAATTAGGTGAGTTTGCTCCTACTCGTACATTCAAAGGACACGTTGCAGACGACAAGAAAACAAGAAGATAATATCTATTAAGTAGAGGAGGACATCCTAATGGAAGCAAAAGCGGTTGCTAGAACAATAAGAATCGCACCTCGTAAAGTAAGACTAGTTCTTGACTTAATCAGAGGTAAAAATGCTGCTGAAGCTATTGCAATTTTAAAATTAACAAACAAAGCTTCATCACCAGTAATTGAAAAAGTATTAATGTCCGCTTTAGCTAATGCTGAACATAACTATGACATGAACACAGATGAATTAGTAGTTAAAGAAGCATATGCTAACGAAGGACCAACATTAAAACGTTTCCGTCCACGTGCGCAAGGTCGTGCAAGTGCGATTAACAAACGTACAAGCCACATTACAATCGTCGTAAGTGACGGTAAAGAAGAAGCTAAAGAAGCTTAATTAACTTTTAAGGAGGGAATACTGTGGGTCAAAAAATTAATCCAATCGGACTTCGTGTTGGTATTATCCGTGATTGGGAAGCTAAATGGTATGCTGAAAAAGACTTCGCTTCACTTTTACACGAAGATTTAAAAATCCGTAAATTTATTGATAATGAATTAAAAGAAGCATCAGTTTCTCACGTAGAGATTGAACGTGCTGCAAACCGTATCAACATTGCAATTCATACTGGTAAACCTGGTATGGTAATTGGTAAAGGCGGTTCAGAAATCGAAAAATTACGCAACAAATTAAATGCGTTAACTGATAAAAAAGTACACATCAACGTAATTGAAATCAAAAAAGTTGATCTTGACGCTCGTTTAGTAGCTGAAAACATCGCACGTCAATTAGAAAACCGTGCTTCATTCCGTCGTGTACAAAAACAAGCAATCACTAGAGCTATGAAACTTGGTGCTAAAGGTATCAAAACTCAAGTATCTGGTCGTTTAGGCGGAGCTGACATCGCTCGTGCTGAACAATATTCAGAAGGAACTGTTCCACTTCATACGTTACGTGCTGACATCGATTATGCACACGCTGAAGCTGACACTACTTACGGTAAATTAGGCGTTAAAGTATGGATCTATCGTGGAGAAGTTCTTCCTACTAAGAACACTAGTGGAGGAGGAAAATAATAATGTTACTACCAAAACGTGTAAAATATCGTCGTCAACATCGTCCTAAAACAACTGGTCGTTCTAAAGGCGGTAACTACGTAACATTTGGTGAGTTTGGTTTACAAGCTACAACAACGTCTTGGATCACATCTCGTCAAATCGAATCTGCTCGTATAGCAATGACACGTTACATGAAACGTGGTGGGAAAGTTTGGATTAAAATCTTCCCACATACACCATATACTAAAAAACCTTTAGAAGTACGTATGGGTGCTGGTAAAGGTGCGGTTGAAGGTTGGATCGCAGTTGTTAAACCAGGTAGAATTTTATTCGAAGTTGCTGGCGTTTCTGAAGAAGTTGCGCGTGAAGCACTACGTTTAGCAAGTCACAAACTTCCAGTAAAAACTAAGTTTGTAAAACGTGAGGAATTGGGTGGTGAAACAAATGAAAGCTAAGGAAATTAGAGACTTAACCACTTCAGAAATCGAAGAACAAATCAAATCTTCAAAAGAAGAGCTTTTTAACCTACGCTTTCAGTTAGCTACAGGTCAATTAGAAGAAACTGCACGTATTCGTACAGTAAGAAAAACGATTGCACGTCTAAAAACTGTTGCTCGTGAAAGAGAAATTGAACAAAGTAAGGCTAATCAATAATTAAGTAAGAGGAGGTTACAAAAGTGAGCGAAAGAAACGATCGTAAAGTTTATGTAGGTAAAGTTGTTTCAGACAAAATGGACAAGACTATTACAGTACTTGTTGAAACTTACAAAACACACAAATTATACGGTAAACGAGTAAAATACTCTAAAAAATACAAAACTCATGATGAAAACAATTCAGCTAAATTAGGAGACATTGTTAAAATTCAAGAAACTCGTCCTTTATCAGCAACAAAACGTTTTCGTTTAGTAGAGATTGTTGAAGAGTCAGTAATTATTTAATACAAGTTTAGAGATAAGGGAGGTTTAACTAATGATCCAACAAGAAACACGCTTGAAAGTAGCAGACAACTCTGGTGCTCGTGAAGTTCTTACAATCAAAGTATTAGGTGGATCTGGTCGTAAAACAGCAAACATCGGCGATGTTATCGTATGTACTGTTAAAAATGCAACACCAGGTGGCGTTGTTAAAAAAGGTGACGTTGTCAAAGCTGTAATCGTACGTACTAAGTCAGGTGTTCGTCGTAATGACGGTTCATACATCAAATTTGATGAAAATGCATGTGTTATCATCCGTGATGACAAAGGCCCACGTGGTACTCGTATCTTCGGACCTGTTGCTCGTGAATTACGTGAAGGTAACTTCATGAAAATCGTATCATTAGCACCAGAAGTACTTTAATTAATAACAACCAATACAAATAAGGAGGTGCCCACATGCATATCAAAAAAGGTGACAACGTTAAAGTTATCGCAGGTAAAGACAAAGGTAAAGAAGGTAAAGTAATTGCTACTCTACCTAAAAAAGACCGTGTCGTTGTGGAAGGTGTTAACATTATGAAAAAACACCAAAAACCAACTCAATTAAATCCTGAAGGTGGAATCTTAGAAACAGAGGCAGCAATCCATGTTTCTAATGTACAATTATTGGACCCTAAAACAAACGAACCAACTCGTGTAGGTTACAAATTTGTTGATGGTAAAAAAGTTCGTATCGCTAAAAAATCTGGCGAAGAAATTAAATCTAATAATTAATAACAAGTTGAAAGGAGGATCCCACTTTGAACCGTTTAAAAGAAAAGTTTAACACTGAAGTTACTGAAAACTTAATGAAAAAATTCAATTATAGTTCAGTAATGGAAGTACCAAAAATAGATAAAATCGTTGTGAACATGGGTGTAGGTGACGCAGTACAAAATTCTAAAGTATTAGACAATGCTGTTGAAGAATTAGAATTGATCACTGGTCAAAAACCATTAGTAACTAAAGCTAAAAAATCAATCGCGACTTTCCGTTTACGTGAAGGTATGCCAATCGGTGCGAAAGTAACACTTCGCGGTGAAAGAATGTATGAATTCTTAGACAAATTAATTTCAGTATCATTACCACGTGTACGTGACTTCCAAGGTGTTTCTAAAAAAGCATTTGACGGACGCGGTAACTACACTTTAGGTGTTAAAGAACAATTAATTTTCCCAGAAATCGACTATGATAAAGTAAGTAAAGTTAGAGGAATGGATATTGTTATCGTAACGACTGCTAACACTGATGAAGAAGCTCGTGAATTGTTAGCTAACTTCGGTATGCCATTCCGTAAATAATTATTTAAAGGAGGCTAATTAAGTGGCTAAAACTTCAATGGTTGCTAAGCAACAAAAAAAACAAAAATATGCAGTTCGTGAATACACTCGTTGTGAACGTTGTGGCCGTCCACATTCTGTATATCGTAAATTTAAATTATGCCGTATTTGTTTCCGTGAATTAGCTTACAAAGGCCAAATCCCTGGCGTTCGTAAAGCTAGCTGGTAATAAAAAAGAGTCTGAAAGGAGGCAACAATCAATGACAATGACAGATCCAATCGCAGATATGCTTACTCGTGTAAGAAACGCAAACATGGTGCGTCACGAGAAGTTAGAATTACCTGCATCAAATATTAAAAAAGAAATTGCTGAAATCTTAAAGAGTGAAGGTTTCATTAAAAATGTTGAATACGTAGAAGATGATAAACAAGGTGTACTTCGTTTATTCTTAAAATATGGTCAAAACGATGAGCGTGTTATCACAGGATTAAAACGTATTTCAAAACCAGGTTTACGTGTTTATGCAAAAGCTAGCGAAATGCCTAAAGTATTAAATGGTTTAGGTATTGCATTAGTATCAACTTCTGAAGGTGTAATCACTGACAAAGAAGCAAGAAAACGTAATGTTGGTGGAGAAATTATCGCATACGTTTGGTAATAAAAAATAAGGAGGTGCCATAACATGAGTCGTGTTGGTAAGAAAATTATTGACATCCCTAGTGACGTAACAGTAACTTTTGATGGAAATCATGTAACTGTTAAAGGTCCTAAAGGTGAATTATCAAGAACTTTAAATGAAAGAATGACATTCAAGCAAGAAGAAAACACAATTGAAGTTGTAAGACCATCTGATTCTAAAGAAGATAGAACAAACCATGGTACAACTCGTGCTTTATTAAACAATATGGTACAAGGTGTTTCTCAAGGATACGTAAAAGTACTTGAACTTGTTGGTGTAGGTTACCGTGCTCAAATGCAAGGTAAAGACTTAATCCTTAACGTTGGTTATTCTCACCCAGTAGAAATTAAAGCTGAAGAAAACATTACTTTCTCAGTTGAGAAAAACACAGTCGTTAAAGTTGAAGGTATTTCAAAAGAACAAGTTGGAGCATTAGCATCTAACATCCGTTCAGTAAGACCTCCAGAGCCTTACAAAGGTAAAGGTATTCGTTACCAAGGTGAATACGTTCGCCGTAAAGAAGGTAAAACTGGTAAATAATAGATAAACTCTAAAGAAAGGAGTATTGAAATGATCAGTAAAATTGATAAAAATAAAGTGCGTTTAAAAAGACATGCTCGTGTTCGTACTAACTTATCAGGTACAGCTGAAAAGCCACGTTTAAACGTATATCGTTCAAACAAGCATATCTACGCTCAAATTATTGATGATAATAAAGGCGTAACATTAGCTCAAGCTTCTTCAAAAGACAGCGACATTGCTACTACAGCAACTAAAGTTGAATTAGCAACTAAAGTCGGTGAAGCAATTGCTAAAAAAGCTGCTGACAAAGGCATTAAAGAAATCGTATTTGACCGTGGAGGATATTTATATCACGGACGTGTTAAAGCATTAGCTGAAGCAGCAAGAGAAAGCGGATTAGAATTTTAATTTAAAGGAGGGACAAATACATGGCTCGTAGAGAAGAAGAGACGAAAGAATTTGAAGAACGCGTTGTTACAATCAACCGTGTAGCAAAAGTTGTAAAAGGTGGTCGTCGTTTCCGTTTCACTGCATTAGTTGTAGTTGGAGACAAAAATGGTCGTGTAGGTTTCGGTACTGGTAAAGCTCAAGAGGTACCAGAAGCAATCAAAAAAGCTGTTGAAGCAGCTAAAAAAGATTTAGTAGTTGTTCCACGTGTTGAAGGTACAACTCCACACACAATTACTGGCCGTTACGGTTCAGGAAGCGTATTTATGAAACCGGCTGCACCTGGTACAGGAGTTATCGCTGGTGGTCCTGTTCGTGCCGTACTTGAATTAGCAGGTATCACTGATATCTTAAGTAAATCATTAGGATCAAACACACCAATCAACATGGTTCGTGCTACAATCGATGGTTTACAAAACCTTAAAAATGCTGAAGATGTTGCGAAATTACGTGGCAAAACAGTAGAAGAATTATACAATTAAGGAGGGAAAACTAGTTATGGCTAAATTACAAATTACCCTCACTCGTAGTGTTATTGGTCGTCCTGAAACACAACGTAAAACTGTTGAAGCTTTAGGTCTTAAAAAGACTAACAGTTCAGTAGTTGTTGAAGATAACCCTGCTATTCGTGGGCAAATCAACAAAGTTAAGCACTTAGTAACAGTAGAAGAAAAATAATCAAGGAGGTGCCGAAATGAAATTACATGAGTTAAAACCGGCAGAAGGTTCACGTAAAGAACGCAATCGTGTTGGACGTGGTGTTGCGACAGGTAATGGTAAAACAAGTGGTCGCGGACACAAAGGTCAAAAAGCTCGTTCAGGCGGTGGTGTAAGACCAGGATTTGAAGGTGGTCAATTACCATTATTCCGTCGTTTACCAAAACGTGGTTTTACTAACATAAATCGTAAAGAATATGCTATTGTTAACTTAGACCAACTTAATAAATTTGAAGATGGTACTGAAGTAACTCCAGCTTTATTAGTAGAATCTGGTGTTGTTAAGAATGAAAAATCTGGTATCAAAATACTAGGTAATGGTTCACTTGATAAGAAATTGACAGTGAAAGCTCATAAATTCTCAGCTTCAGCAGCAGAAGCTATTGATGCTAAAGGTGGAGCACACGAGGTGATTTAATGATTCAAACCCTTGTGAACTTCTTTAGAACAAAAGAGGTTCGTAACAAGATTTTCTTCACACTAGCAATGTTAGTAATTTTTAAAATAGGGACTTATATACCAGCTCCAGGAGTAAATCCTGCAGCTTTTGATAATCCCCAAGGTTCTCAAGGTGCCACTGAGTTATTAAATACTTTTGGTGGCGGAGCCTTGAAACGATTTTCTATTTTTGCAATGGGTATTGTACCCTACATCACTGCATCAATCGTAATGCAATTATTACAAATGGATATTGTCCCTAAATTCTCAGAATGGGCAAAACAAGGTGAAGTAGGTAGAAGAAAGTTAAATAACGTTACTCGTTATTTAGCAATTTCTTTAGCATTTATCCAATCTATAGGTATGGCATTCCAATTTAATAATTATCTCAAAGGTGCGCTGATTATCAATCAGTCAATTATGAGTTATTTATTAATAGCACTAGTTTTGACAGCAGGAACTGCTTTCTTAATATGGCTTGGTGATCAAATCACTCAGTTCGGTGTTGGTAATGGTATTTCTATTATCATATTTGCGGGTATTTTATCAACGTTGCCAGCCAGTCTAATTCAATTTGGACAAACTGCGTTCGTTGGGCAAGAAGATACATCATTAGCATGGTTGAAAGTATTAGGACTTTTAGTGTCACTGATACTATTAACTGTAGGTGCTATTTATGTACTTGAAGCCGTTCGTAAAATTCCGATTCAATATGCTAAGAAACAAACTGCTCAAAGATTAGGTTCACAGGCAACTTATCTACCTTTAAAAGTGAACTCAGCCGGTGTTATTCCTGTAATCTTTGCAATGGCGTTCTTCTTACTGCCTAGAACATTAACGTTGTTCTATCCAGATAAAGAATGGGCACAAAACATTGCGAATGCTGCAAATCCTTCAAGTAATGTTGGTATGGTTGTATATATTGTACTAATTATACTATTCACATACTTCTATGCATTTGTACAAGTTAATCCGGAAAAAATGGCTGATAACCTTAAGAAACAAGGTAGCTATGTTCCAGGCATTAGACCTGGTGAACAAACCAAAAAATATATTACTAAAGTTTTATATCGTTTAACTTTTGTAGGTTCTATCTTCTTAGCCGTTATTTCAATTCTACCGATATTAGCAACTAAGTTTATGGGATTACCACAATCAATTCAGATTGGTGGTACAAGTTTACTTATCGTTATTGGTGTAGCGATTGAAACAATGAAATCTTTAGAAGCTCAAGTATCTCAAAAAGAATATAAAGGCTTTGGTGGTAGATAATTTTAGGAGGGCACTTATGAATATCATTTTGATGGGTTTACCTGGCGCAGGTAAAGGAACTCAAGCAAGTGAAATTGTCAAGAAATTCCCAATACCCCACATTTCAACTGGTGACATGTTCAGAAAAGCTATAAAAGAAGAAACTGAATTAGGTAAAGAAGCTAAGTCTTATATGGACCGTGGCGAATTAGTTCCTGATGAAGTGACTGTAGGTATCGTTAAGGAAAGAATTTCTGAAGACGATGCAAAAAAAGGCTTTTTATTAGATGGCTTCCCAAGAACAATCGAGCAAGCTGAGGCATTAAATAATATTATGTCTGAGCTTGACAGAAACATTGATGCTGTCATCAATATCGAAGTTCCGGAAGAAGAATTAATGAACCGTCTTACAGGTCGTCGAATCTGTGAGTCATGTGGTACAACGTATCATCTTGTATTTAATCCTCCGAAGGTCGAAGGTATTTGTGATATCGATGGTGGTAAATTGTATCAACGAGAAGATGATAATCCTGAAACGGTAGCTAATCGTTTGAGTGTTAATATTAAACAATCTAAGCCTATTTTAGATTTCTATGATCAAAAAGGTGTATTGAAAAATATTGATGGTTCAAAAGATATTAGCGACGTTACCAAAGATGTCATTGATATTTTAGATCATTTGTAATAGATCAACTTTTAGCGGTCTATTTTAAGTGAGGCATGATTTAATCATATTAGATAGATGAGAGTGGCAATTAACGATAATTAATTCCCGTAATTTTTGTTTAACTTATAAAATTAATCACTGATAGATTCGTAACAATAAAGTTGTCTATTGACGATTACCTTACTATTGCAAAAAGGGGGAAGTTAATCAATGGCTAAACAAGATGTAATTGAATTAGAAGGTACTGTATTAGATACTTTACCGAACGCAATGTTTAAAGTAGAATTAGAAAATGGTCATGAGATTTTAGCTCACGTAAGTGGTAAAATCAGAATGAATTACATTCGTATTCTACCTGGCGACAAAGTAACTGTTGAGATGTCTCCGTACGATTTAACACGCGGAAGAATTACTTATCGTTATAAATAATCGTCACTCCATAATATAGGGAGGTATAAAAATGAAAGTAAGACCATCAGTAAAACCTATTTGCGAAAAATGTAAAGTCATTAAACGTAAAGGTAAAGTAATGGTAATTTGTGAAAATCCAAAACACAAACAAAGACAAGGTTAATAAAAGAGAGGTGTAAATTAATATGGCACGTATTGCAGGAGTAGATATTCCACGTGAAAAACGCGTAGTTATCTCATTAACTTATATATACGGTATCGGTACGTCAACTGCTCAAAAAATTCTTGAAGAAGCTAACGTATCAGCTGATACTCGTGTGAAAGATTTAACTGATGACGAATTAGGTCGCATCCGTGAAGTTGTAGACGGTTATAAAGTCGAAGGTGACTTACGTCGTGAAACTAACTTAAATATCAAACGTTTAATGGAAATTTCATCATACCGTGGTATCCGTCACCGTCGTGGTTTACCAGTTCGTGGTCAAAAAACGAAAAACAACGCGCGTACTCGTAAAGGACCAGTTAAAACGGTAGCTAACAAGAAAAAATAATAGGTAAAGGAGGCAAATTTTAAATGGCACGTAAACAAGTATCTCGTAAACGTAGAGTGAAAAAGAATATTGAAAATGGTGTAGCACACATCCGTTCAACATTCAACAACACTATTGTAACTATCACTGATGAGTTCGGTAATGCTTTATCATGGTCATCAGCTGGTGCATTAGGATTCAAAGGATCTAAAAAATCAACACCATTTGCAGCACAAATGGCTTCTGAAACTGCATCTAAATCAGCTATGGAGCATGGTTTAAAAACAGTTGAAGTAACAGTTAAAGGACCTGGTCCAGGTCGTGAATCAGCTATTCGTGCATTACAATCTGCAGGTTTAGAAGTAACTGCGATCAGAGACGTTACTCCAGTACCTCATAACGGTTGTCGTCCACCAAAACGTCGTCGTGTATAATTTATGATGGTATTGTTACAGGTCACTGAGCAAACATTTTAAATTAAGTCGACGTATATAAGGAGGATATTTAAATGATAGAAATCGAAAAACCTAGAATTGAGACAATTGAAATTAGTGAAGATGCTAAATTCGGTAAGTTCGTTGTTGAACCACTAGAACGTGGCTACGGTACTACACTAGGAAACTCCTTACGTCGTATCCTACTATCTTCATTACCAGGTGCAGCCGTTAAGTATATTGAAATTGAGGGAGTTTTACATGAATTCTCAGCAGTAGACAATGTAGTTGAAGATGTTTCTACAATTATTATGAACATTAAACAATTAGCATTGAAAATTTACTCTGAAGAAGATAAAACTTTAGAAATTGATGTACGTGATGAAGGCGAAGTAACAGCAAGCGACATTACACATGATAGTGATGTTGAAATTTTAAACCCAGAGCTTAAAATTGCAACAGTATCTAAAGGTGGTCACTTAAAAATTCGTCTAGTTGCTAACAAGGGTAGAGGTTACGCATTAGCAGAACAAAATAATACTAGTGATTTACCAATTGGTGTAATCCCTGTTGATTCATTGTATTCACCTGTTGAACGTGTGAACTATACTGTTGAAAATACACGTGTAGGTCAAAGCAGTGATTTTGATAAATTAACATTGGATGTTTGGACTAATGGTTCAATCACACCACAAGAATCAGTTTCATTAGCAGCAAAAATAATGACTGAACACTTGAATATCTTCGTTGGTCTTACTGATGAAGCGCAAAACGCTGAAATCATGATTGAAAAAGAAGAAGATCAAAAAGAAAAAGTATTAGAAATGTCTATTGAAGAATTAGACTTATCTGTACGTTCATATAACTGCTTAAAACGCGCAGGAATCAATTCTGTTCAAGAGTTAGCTGACAAATCTGAAGCTGACATGATGAAAGTGCGTAATTTAGGTCGTAAATCTTTAGAAGAAGTTAAATACAAATTAGAAGATTTAGGATTAGGATTAAGAAAAGAAGATTGATAAAGGAGGTTAACTCATGGGTTACAGAAAATTAGGTCGTACTTCTGATCAACGTAAAGCTATGTTACGTGACTTAGCTACATCACTTATTATTAGTGAACGTATTGAAACTACAGAAGCTCGTGCAAAAGAAGTTCGCAGTGTTGTTGAGAAATTAATCACTTTAGGTAAAAAAGGAGATTTAGCTTCTCGTCGTAATGCAGCTAAAACTTTACGTAATGTTGAAATCTTAAACGAAGATGAAACTACACAAACTGCACTTCAAAAATTATTTGGTGAAATCGCAGAGCGTTACACAGAACGTCAAGGTGGTTACACTCGTATCCTTAAACAAGGCCCTCGTCGCGGTGACGGTGCTGAATCAGTAATTATCGAATTAGTATAAGAATTTATATAAATACACTAACTACTTTTATATAAAGCAAATGAGTGCAACGATAATGTTTGCCACATACAAATATTGTCTAGCTCAGAGTACCCCATCAACTAAATAAAGATTTAAAGCGTGAACTCAACAAACTTATGATGGGGTGCGCGCTTTTTTATTGAATAAGATATCGGACTTATGAACAGAAATGTTTTTAAGTCCGATTTCTTTATATCTACTTTTTTGAGTGCGAATCTAAAAATATGATCAAGCTAGTTTGATCAATTTCACTAGAACTGAATGAAGTGAAAGTATTATCGTTGAATCAAACGCGACCACCCCTATATTAGTAAATCATTTATTTTATTAACGTTTATACATAATTGTTAGAGAGGAATAAATGTCCTTATCATTAGTTGTTAAACAACACTTTAAAGACTAGAAATGAGTTAGAAAATACTAGTAATATATAGCAAACCCAGTCAATGTCATATACAGCGATTTATAAATATTGTAAAATATGATAGATACACGAATCGTAAAGGAGAGAGACAAGTGGAGGATAAGAATTCAGTTATTGTATTTAAAAATGTTTCATTTCAATATCAAAGTGATGCATCCTTCACATTGAAAGATGTTTCTTTTAATATACCTAAAGGTCAGTGGACATCTATTGTTGGTCATAACGGTTCTGGAAAATCTACAATTGCCAAGTTAATGATTGGCATAGAGAAAGTTAAATCTGGAGAAATTTTTTATAATAATCAAGCTATAACTGATGATAATTTTGAAAAGTTAAGAAAAGACATAGGAATAGTATTCCAGAATCCGGATAATCAATTTGTTGGTTCAATTGTAAAATACGATGTGGCATTTGGACTCGAAAATCATGCGGTTCCACATGACGAAATGCATAGAAGAGTCAGCGAAGCACTTAAACAAGTTGATATGTTAGAACGTGCGGATTATGAACCTAATGCATTATCGGGGGGACAGAAGCAGCGTGTGGCTATAGCAAGTGTATTAGCACTTAACCCCTCTGTCATTATATTAGATGAGGCGACTTCTATGTTAGATCCTGATGCACGTCAAAATTTATTGGATTTAGTGAGAAAAGTTAAATCAGAACATAATATTACAATCATTTCTATTACGCATGATTTATCTGAGGCGATGGAAGCAGATCATGTTATCGTTATGAATAAAGGGACTGTCCATAAAGAAGGCACAGCGATTGAAATTTTCGACCATGCAGAAGAGTTAACAACAATAGGTCTAGATTTGCCATTCCCAATCAAAATAAATCAAATGCTGGGATACCAAACATCATTCTTAACTTATGAAGGGCTGGTGGATCAACTATGACTATACGCTTTGACAATGTAAGTTATACCTATCAAAAAGGGACACCATACCAGCATCAAGCTATTCATGATGTTAATACAGAATTTGAACAAGGTAAATATTACGCCATCGTTGGACAAACGGGTAGTGGTAAATCAACATTGATACAAAATATTAATGCACTGTTAAAGCCAACTACTGGGACAGTTACAGTTGATGACATTACTATTACACATAAGACCAAAGATAAATATATTAGACCTGTAAGAAAAAGAATTGGAATGGTATTTCAATTTCCCGAATCTCAATTATTTGAGGACACAGTAGAGCGTGAAATGATATTTGGACCTAAAAACTTTAAAATGAATTTAGATGAAGCCAAAAACTATGCCCATCGTCTGTTGATGGATTTAGGTTTTTCAAGAGAAGTAATGTCACAATCACCATTTCAAATGTCAGGTGGACAAATGCGTAAAATAGCGATTGTATCGATATTGGCAATGAATCCTGATATTATCGTGGTTGATGAACCCACAGCAGGACTTGATCCACAAAGTAAACGACAAGTAATGCGATTACTAAAGTCACTACAAACAGATGAAAATAAGGCAATTATCCTAATTTCACATGATATGAATGAAGTCGCGCGTTATGCAGATGAAGTCATCGTTATGAAAGAAGGTAGTATAGTGTCGCAAACATCACCAAAAGAGCTCTTCAAAGATAAAGAAAAATTGGCGGATTGGCATATTGGTTTGCCAGAAATTGTTCAGTTACAATATGACTTTGAACAAAAACATCAAACAAAATTAAAAGATATTGCCTTAACTGAAGAAGCATTTGTAAGCTTGTATAAGGAGTGGCAACATGAAAAATAAATTGATTATAGGGCGATATTTACCAATTAATTCTTTTGTTCATCATCTTGATCCAAGAGCAAAGTTAATGTTTGTTTTTCTTTTTATTATATTAATATTTTTCTGTCATTCACCATTAACATACCTTTGGGTGTTTGCACTTATCTTATTCTTTATGAGATTAGCAAAAATTCAATTATGGTTCCTAATCAAAGGTTTAACACCAATATTTTTCTTTTTAATCTTCACATTAATGATGCATATATTTTTAACTAAAGGTGGATATGTATTAGTTGAATGGCATGGCATCACGATTGAAACTAATGGTATTTTAGAAGGGTTTTATATATCATTGCGTTTAATTGGGATTGTGATGATTGCAACAATTATGACACTATCTACAAGTCCAATTGATTTAACAGATGCGTTTGAAAGATTACTTGCACCACTAAAGATGTTTAAATTACCAGTTCATCAATTAAGTATGATAATGTCCATTGCGTTACGATTCATCCCGACGTTAATGGATGAGTTAGATAAAATTATTTTGGCACAAAAGTCGCGTGGTTCTGAAATAAGTTCAGGGAACATTGCAACACGTATTAAATCATTTATTCCATTACTAGTGCCACTATTCATCTCAGCTTTCCAACGCGCCGAAGAATTAGCGGTCGCAATGGAAGTTAGGGGTTATGATGCCAATGTTAAGAGAACGAGCTACAGACAGTTTAAATGGCAATTGAGAGATACGTTATCTTTAATCATGATTATCCCAATTGCTATTATTTTATTCGTATTAAAATATTCAGGAGTGTAAATTCATGCGTATATTAGTAGAAATTGCGTATCAAGGAAATAATTTTCTAGGTTTTCAAATTCAACAAAATGGTCGAACGGTACAGCAACAATTTGAAAAGCTATTACAACGCATGCATAAAAGACATGTGAGAATCCATCCTTCAAGTAGGACTGATAGAGGTGTACATGCGATACAGCAATACTTTCATTTCGACACAGAGCTGAATATACCTATGTCACAATGGCAATATGCAATGAACCGAACGTTACCTGATGATATTTATGTCAACAATGTAGTTACAGTCGATGACGATTTTCATTGTCGTTACGATTGTGTAGGTAAACGCTATCGATATAAAGTATATCAAGCACAACACCGCGATCCATTTCAAAGTGGTTTGAAAACATTTATTCCTGAAACGTTGGATTTAGATAAAATGAACAGAGCGGCACAACAATTCATAGGTACACATGATTTTACGGGATTTTGTTCGCAAAAAACTGAAGTAGAAAGCAAGGTTAGAACATTATACCAAAGTGAAATTGTAAAGACAGATGATGGCTTTGATTATATTGTCACTGGATCTGGATTTTTATATAACATGGTGCGTGTCTTAGTTGCATTTTTAATAGAAGTTGGAAAAGGACGACATGAAATTTCTGATGTGCCGAAGCTACTTGAATCAAAGAATCGTAAGAATGTTCCTTTCACTGCAACGGCTGAAGGATTATATTTAGAGAAGATTTATTTAGATGAAAATGAGTTATTAAAAGACTTTGGCAACGATATCAAAATACATCGTAAAAAATCATTACAAAATGACTGATTGCCATTGACAAAAAGCTTGTGAAATTATAAGATTATTAACGGTATTGTTTTATATCCACCCCACGATAAGCCCCGGAAACTTATTGTGTTACAAGATATATAAGCAGAAACGAACAACAGTTAACAAAATAAATGAAATTAAACGTTTTAAAAATGAAACAAATGAAATCATCTATTAGGTTATGAAACTGTTTATAGCTTGAATAGAAGCATTTATTTTTTAGGAGGACAATTATTATGCGTCAAACATTTATGGCAAATGAATCAAACATTGAGCGCAAATGGTATGTTATCGATGCTGAAGGCCAAACATTAGGTCGTTTATCATCAGAAGTAGCATCTATCTTACGCGGTAAAAATAAAGTAACTTACACACCACACGTTGATACTGGTGATTATGTAATCGTTATTAATGCATCAAAAATCGAATTTACTGGTAACAAAGAAACTGACAAAGTTTACTACCGTCACTCAAATCACCCAGGTGGTATCAAATCAATCACTGCTGGTGAATTAAGAAGAACTAACCCAGAACGTTTAATTGAAAACTCAATTAAAGGTATGTTACCAAGCACTCGTTTAGGCGAAAAACAAGGTAAAAAATTATTTGTATATGGTGGCGCTGAACATCCACACGCTGCACAACAACCAGAAAACTACGAATTACGTGGTTAATTAGAAGGAGGAAATGACTTTGGCACAAGTTGAATATAGAGGCACAGGCCGTCGTAAAAACTCAGTAGCACGTGTACGTTTAGTACCAGGTGAAGGTAACATCACAGTTAATAACCGTGACGTACGCGAATACTTACCATTCGAATCATTAATTTTAGACTTAAACCAACCATTTGATGTAACTGAAACTAAAGGTAACTATGATGTTTTAGTTAACGTTCATGGTGGTGGTTTCACTGGACAAGCTCAAGCTATCCGTCACGGAATCGCTCGTGCATTATTAGAAGCAGATCCTGAATACAGAGGTTCTTTAAAACGCGCTGGATTACTTACTCGTGACCCACGTATGAAAGAACGTAAAAAACCAGGTCTTAAAGCAGCTCGTCGTTCACCTCAATTCTCAAAACGTTAATTGTCGGACGATATATACAAAACACTTCGATGTTATGTCGAGGTGTTTTTTTGCGTTTGTGTGGGGAATATGAAATGTATGTAGTATAAATGAACTTTCCTTTATTTAATGTCTCAGGAATAGAATAAATTCAACTATGAATTATTGATTTACACGTATAATTTGTACATGCTTACACAATCAAAAGTTTACATTATTAAATTGTCATTTAGCTTGCGGAGGGTAGACGATAACTCAAGAGCCTTAATTAAAAAGTATTATTAAAATAAGGAGTGACTTAATTGAAAGATTCTATATTTTGGAAGAAAGCTTTTATTCCTGTTTATTTTATTGTTGCGATGCTGGTGTTTCTACTTTTTAGGTTTTATATTAAAACAGATAACTTTTCTATGTATTTAATGATTATCTTCTTAATTTGTTTAGGAACTGCATCTATCATTTATAACTATAAAACCAATCGATAAATATAAGTATGAAATGTATAAGTCACAGTTAAATCTAAATCTTGCTGCGGCTTTTTATCGAAATGACAATTTTAAATCGCCAAAAACAACATTTTCAGTCCGTCATAAAACAGCATTTTCAGCCCACCATCGACTAAACACCTCATCCCAAAATATGCTAACAATCCTCCACAACAATCAATCCAACATCCCTCATAATCACAACGCACAAAATCTACTCATGCATTTTTGGAATACTTAGTATTACAAATAACGATTTTTATTCATCTAACAAAGGTTATATAATGTAATGAAGGCAATTTTTATGTATTACAAATCTAATCGTACATGTAAAATTTTGATAAACATCATTAATTTTGCGTAACTATCATTAGATTACAAATCACATTTGAAGGGAAATGAATATAAATGACTGATAAAAAGTACACTGCAGCCGATATGGTTATTGATACTTTGAAAAATAATGGGGTAGAATATGTTTTTGGTATTCCGGGTGCAAAGATTGACTATCTATTTAATGCTTTAATTGATGATGGTCCTGAACTTATTGTCACTCGTCATGAACAAAACGCCGCAATGATGGCGCAAGGTATTGGAAGATTAACAGGCAAACCGGGTGTAGTACTTGTTACAAGTGGTCCTGGTGTAAGTAATTTAACTACTGGATTATTAACCGCAACATCTGAAGGGGATCCTGTATTAGCGTTAGGTGGCCAAGTGAAACGTAATGATTTATTACGATTAACGCATCAAAGTATTGATAATGCTGCTTTATTAAAATATTCATCAAAATATAGTGAAGAAGTACAAGATCCTGAATCATTATCAGAAGTTATGACAAATGCAATTCGAATTGCTACTTCAGGAAAAAATGGCGCAAGTTTTATTAGTATTCCGCAAGATGTGATTTCTTCACCAGTTGAATCTAAGGCGATATCACTTTGTCAAAAACCAAATTTAGGTGTACCAAGTGAACAAGATATTAATGATGTCATTGAAGCGATTAAAAATGCATCATTTCCTGTTTTATTAGCTGGTATGAGAAGTTCTAGTGCAGAAGAAACAAATGCCATTCGTAAGCTAGTAGAGCGTACCAATTTACCCGTTGTAGAAACATTCCAAGGTGCGGGTGTGATTAGTCGTGAATTAGAAAATCATTTCTTTGGGCGAGTGGGCTTATTCCGCAATCAAGTTGGTGATGAATTATTACGTAAAAGTGATTTAGTTGTTACAATCGGTTATGATCCTATAGAATATGAGGCTAGTAACTGGAATAAAGAATTAGATACGCAAATAATCAATATTGACGAAGTTCAAGCTGAAATTACTAATTATATGCAACCGAAAAAAGAGTTGATTGGTAATATTGCTAAAACAATTGAAATGATTTCTGTCAAAGTAGATGAGCCATTTATAAATCAACAACATTTGGATGAATTAGAAAAGTTAAGAGCGCATATTGATCAAGAAACTGGTATTAAAGCGACGCATGAAGAAGGCATCTTACACCCAGTTGAAATTATAGAATCTATGCAAAAGGTATTAACTGATGAAACAACAGTGACAGTTGATGTTGGTAGTCACTATATTTGGATGGCACGTAATTTCAGAAGTTACAATCCAAGACATTTATTATTTAGTAACGGTATGCAAACGCTTGGTGTAGCATTACCGTGGGCAATTTCAGCTGCGCTTGTACGCCCTAATACGCAAGTTGTATCCGTTGCTGGCGATGGAGGCTTTTTATTTTCATCACAAGATTTAGAAACAGCCGTACGTAAAAATCTAAACATTATTCAACTTATTTGGAACGATGGAAAATATAACATGGTTGAATTCCAAGAAGAAATGAAATATAAACGTTCATCAGGCGTAGACTTCGGTCCTGTAGATTTCGTAAAATATGCTGAATCATTTGGCGCAAAAGGTTTACGAGTTACTAATCAAGAAGAATTAGAAGCGGCAATTAAAGAGGGGTATGAAACAGATGGCCCAGTATTAATTGATATACCTGTAAATTACAAAGATAATATCAAACTTTCAACAAATATGTTACCTGACGTATTTAACTAAAACAAAGATAAATGTTAATGAGGAGTGGGAAATTTTATGGCTAGTGTTTTATATCAACATGGTACATTAGGCACATTAATGGCAGGTTTATTAAAAGGAACTGCATCAATAAATGAATTATTGCAGCATGGTGACCTAGGTATCGCTACACTAACAGGTTCAAATGGTGAGGTCATCTTTTTAGATGGAAAAGCCTATCATGCAAATGAACATAAAGAATTTGTGGAATTAAAAGGTGACGAGTTAACACCATATGCAACTGTAACTAAATTCGTAGCAGATACGAGCTATGAAACGAAAGATAAATCTTCTGAAGCAGTTTTTGCAGAAATTAAGGAGAAAATGCTGAGTGAAAATTTATTTTCAGCAGTAAAAATTTCAGGCTTATTTAAAAAAATGCATGTACGTATGATGCCGGCTCAAGAACCACCTTATACACGTTTAATCGATTCAGCTAGAAGACAACCTGAACAAACTGAAACGTATGTCAAAGGTTCAGTCGTTGGTTTCTTTACACCAGAATTATTCCATGGTATCGGATCAGCAGGATTCCATGTACACTTTGCAAATGATGATCGTAATTTTGGTGGACATGTCTTAGATTTTGAAGTAGAAGATGTTAAGGTAGAAATCCAAAATATAGAAACATTTGAACAGCATTTTCCAATACATGATGGGGATTTCATAAATGCAAATATTGACTATAAAGATATTGCAGACGAAATTAGAGAAGCTGAATAATGAATGCGGAAATGTAATGACGGTTTATGAAAATTGAGACATTGACTTCATAATTTTCGATTTGGAAATTTAGCAATGATAAAAGGTTGATTAATACGGTTAAGCATGATTACAATAGAACAAATATATTTATGAATACGTCTAAGCAATAAAATAAATCCCTTCACTATTAGCGGTAGTGAGGGGATTTATTTAGGTTCCAGATATTTGAGATTTGCTGTTATGTTTAGATAATAAATTGAGGAAGACATTAATATAGAATTTACAATTGCATAGCTGGTTTATTGGTACGAGAACTAAGAAACAATATATGACAAGATCATTCATTTCATACTAAAAAGACAAACGCAATTTTTCAGCGTTTGCCTCATGTAATTATTCTTCATTTTCAAATTATTATTTAACTACAATTTGTATCTGTTTGATTGTACTTGGATCAATTGAATTTTTAGCGTCGTCATTTTTCTTTAGATTCACTACTTTTTTATTACCATCATTCAAAGTAAGTGTATAAGTTGCAGTTTGCGCATTATTAATTTTTTCTGTTGTAACACCACGTTGTGAAGCTAATTCATTTTTTACTTTACTGTCAATTTCTTGATAAAGTACCTTTTTATTTTCTGGAAAAACAAAGTAAGTTCGATGTAATGCAGTAATACCATCTACTGAGATCGTGTAAGGTACAGTGTGTTTCCCATCCATTGTCAATTCCTTATAACCGTTATTACTATCTGCAGATGCTTCATGACTCGGTAAAGCTGCACCTACTGTTGATAATAATCCCAATGCTAAAGTGGCAGTAACAAATGATTTTAGTTTCATAACTCAATCTCCTTTTTGTTTTGTAGGATATTACACTATTTGTATAACACGTTTCATAAAGTTTAAAACATACTTTTTGATTTTTTTATATTTTTGATTTTTAGTAATAGTTTTTAACGAGGGATATGACTCGTGTATTTTGAAAAAAGAAATATAATAAACCATCATGTTACTATAATTTTAAATCATTAATTATCATCTTTATTTAATGTTTGTTGTAATTCAAAGCGCACGCCGGATTCATTAGAAGTCGACGTATTTTTGTTTGTAATAGAGTATCCAGTCATTGAAATTTTAGATTCAATATCTGAAGCGGTATTTGTAGATTCGGGATTATAGAAGCTACATTCATAAGTTTTATCATCTTTCTTTTTAAGTATAAACATACCTTTTGCTTTAACTTCGACTTTAGTTTTGTTAATGATAAAAGTTTGAGTGCTATCGCTGTAATTAACACCAGCCCAAACCGATTCATTATCTTTCACAACGTGGAAGTCATCATCTTGTTTAACGACAGTTACTTTATCTTTTTTTGTATTAAAGTCATCTTTAGATAAGCCTGGATACAACACATATGCATATTTACTATCTGTATTAGAATGCTTTTGAGTTACTTCATAATATTGATTAGTTTTACTGTCTTGCTTTTGACTTTTATTTATATCACTCCACTTACCAGTATGACTTTCTTTTTTTACAGTTATTTTCGATTCGTTTAAAAAATGATAGCCTATATTGTTTTTAGGTTTATTGGTTGACTCTAAAAAGACGGAATTGGTTCCCTGATTATCGGAAGCGGTTGTTTGTTTATCGTCTGTATATAACGTATACCCATTCGCTTTGCGATTTTCAATCGTTGTAACTGGATTCTTTGATGAATCAGTACTTTTAATGCCAGTTCCTAAGAAGACAATTTTATCGTTTAATATGAAATATGATTTTTTGGCAGTTAAAGTTTTGTCCTGATTTTCAAAATCCATTCCGATACTAGCATGTTGGTCATCGAATTTTGTTCCGCCTACAAAAGTTTTACTCGACTTTTTAACATCCGTACCTTTAGGTTCTTCATTTTCTAAAGTTGTTGTACCTGCTAAACGTTTCATATCAGCTGTCGCCCAGAAGTTATCACGGTAGTGTTTCACATCGCTATTGTATAAATAAGACATTCCAGCACCAGTGTGCCAACCTTTTAAGTTCTCTCCGTTGATACTTTCGTAACGTGCGACGTTTTTCGACGTCATACTTAAACCAAATGCAAAGTCTAAGTCTTTATTGTGATAGGTGACACGATCCATGTCATTATATATTTTAAGTTGTTGTGTTAAACCGTTAGTAGAAATAGTGCTGTCTTCCATTAAAGACTTCATTTTGCTTATATCCGAATAAGAGCTTAATGTATCATTTTGGCCGTAACTTGAATCAGATTTAACAGAAGTTTTAACGATTTGCTTATACTTAGCTTTTGTTGAATCATCCATGGCATCACTCAATCTCAACAATGATTTCATTACAGTCGCTGACGCTGTATGACTCGTTTCATTTTCACGACTGATAGCTCTACCTCTTGATAAATCCATCATTTCACCTTTATAAATGAGTGGCATAAATCCGTCGTCAATCCATGACTTTAAGGTTGTATCATTTTGGGTTTTATCATTAAAAGGTGTTTCTTTTATCATCGGCATCATTTGAGAAATCCCCTCTAAGAGTACAACGCCATAAGCACCAGTGTATGGGACGTCTTGATGATCAATATAAGAGCCGTCTTTATAGAATCCATTACGTTCTTTACCAGTTGCATTACTTTGAACGTAAGTGAAGACTTTATTAAATGCATCTATTGAATTTTTAGTTATATCTTTATCTTCTTCGATAATACTTTCTAAAAGTTTTACTTTAGCAATGTCTACTAAATTTCCCCCTTTAGCTTGTTCAGGTTGTCCTACTGATGATAATATTTTGTCACTTTCTGGGGCGAAAGTTTTGATAGGGGCAGTGTATTTTTTCTTTTCGTCATTTGAAAATTGATCATTCAGCAATATAAGGGTATTTGTTAATGCTCTAGGTGTTCCAATTTCATAATCCCACCAATTTAAATTGGTATTTCTAGAAGTTTTATTTTTAAAGTTTGAGGTCAAATCAGCAACTTTTTTATCTGGTTCTTTTCCATATGCATTTTTATGCAGCCACTCAAGGGCATCTTTCACTTTCTTCTTGTTTTCATCTATTTTTAACTTAGTATCTTTATGCTTCATCGCTTCTGCGATTTTCTCAATATTACGATAGGTACGAGTCATATCCGCAGACTTCGTATCTAAATCTTTTGAGTTTTCCCACAAGTATTTCCTATCACTTTCAGTTTTCATCTCACTAAGTAATTTCTTTGCCTCATTCTCCGTAGCCTCAAACTTCTTCTTCATTGCGTCATTCTTCTCATCATACTTATCATAACCATAGTTAACGTCCAGCCATGTGTTCCTCAACTTTTCATAATCTGGCGTTTGAACATTCGTATCAGCCACAGCGATTTGATATTTATCAATACTTCTGAATTCACCACCATTCAAAGTAATCACACCAGCCATTAATAACGTAATGGTGGATAATTTTTGCCATTTCTTTATTCTATATGTCATTGACATGTCTCCTTTTTGTGTTGCGCGTGCGCAATGAATATTATGATTAAATAATGATTCAATTTTTCAAAATTCGTTAACGTATACAAATGACTGTCTACTGTCAAACAATCCACAAAGAATGTTGATGCATATAAACAATCGATCACCCAAATTTTCCGCATCACCCAAAAATTGCAACGAAAATAATTTTTAAAAAATTAAATATTATCAATCTTAGTGATTATATCATTTTAAATGTTTAAGTTATACAATTTTTAAAGTAATTAAAAACGATGAAATGTAAAATGTTAAAAAAGAGACAAATTTAAATTTGAGTAATAAAATAAGAGGTATTCAAACGAGGATGGTAATATATAAAGCAACATTACTTAAGATGCCACCAACATAACTGAAAGGATAGTCGCAATGAAAACTAAAGAAGTCGTAGCGCTCATGAATATATCTCAAGACACTTTAAGATATTATGAAAAGGTTGGTGTGATTCCACCTGTTAATCGAGATGAAAATGGATATAGAATATATAATGATAGTGATTTAAATTGGATTTATTTAGTGAAAAATTTGCGAAATGCAGGCGTCAGTATTGAATCGCTTATCGAATTTTGCAGGTTAGCGCAGCTTCCTAAAAATGAAAATATTCAAGCACAGCAAAAGCAAATTTTAAATAAGCAACTCGAAGAATTAAATGAAAACTTAAAGACAATTCATGATGCGAGAGATTTACTACAATATAAAATTGATAATTATGATAATCATATTGCTAAAATCAATGCTAGTGATAATCATGATGACAATGTTGAACGTCTTTGGGAGAGAAAGTAAACCTATGGCTTGCTATAGAGTTCGCTCCATGGTTTATAGTGGACTTACAAGATAAAGGAGGTTCATTTTATGAATCATATTGAAATAAGTAAAGATGTAAAGATACCAGTATTAGGCTTCGGAGTATTTCAAATTCCTCAAGAACAAACAGCAGAAGCGGTTAAAGAAGCAATTAAAGCGGGCTATAGACATATTGATACAGCGCAAAGTTATTTAAATGAAACTGAAGTAGGTCAAGGTATTGAAGCTTCAGGTATTGATAGAAGTGAACTATTCATTACGACTAAAGTATGGATTGAAAATGTAAACTATGAAGATACTATCAAATCAATCGAACGATCATTACAACGATTAAATTTAGACTATCTTGATCTAGTGCTTATTCACCAACCTTATAATGATGTATATGGCTCATGGCGTGCATTAGAAGAGTTAAAAGAAAATGGTAAAATTAAAGCAATCGGTGTATCTAACTTCGGCGTTGATCGAATTGTAGATTTAGGTATTCACAATCAAATTCAACCACAAGTGAACCAAATAGAAATTAATCCATTCCATCAACAAGAAGAACAAGTTGCAGCACTTCAACAAGAAAATGTTGTGGTAGAAGCTTGGGCACCATTTGCAGAAGGTAAAAATCAATTATTCCAAAATCAATTGTTGCAGGCCATTGCAGATAAATATAACAAATCAATTGCACAAGTTATTTTACGCTGGTTAGTAGAACGTGACATCGTTGTACTCGCAAAATCAGTGAATCCAGAACGTATGGCTCAAAACTTAGATATATTTGATTTTGAACTTACAGAAGAAGATAAACAACAAATTGCGACATTAGAAGAAAGTAATAGCCAATTTTTCTCACATGCTGATCCAGAGATGATTAAAGCACTTACAAGCAGAGAATTAGATGTTTAATCATAATATAACAAAGTAAATCATTTACATTACGCTAACCTGAACTTGGATGTTAAAGTCTATGTTTCAGGTTATTTTATTACTCTTAAAAGTGAATAGAGCAAGCAAATAAGTTATTATATATTTTTATATTATGCAATAACTTACCTAAGGTTATAATTAGATAATTAATATGTCTTGGAATTAATTATCTAATAAGTTGTATAGCAGGTGGCGATATGACATATATACACTTCTCTATTATTATATTAATTACAGGTATCATTACGCATATGACAATGTACTTTGTACCATTTGAATGTCGGAAAATGCCATTATTTATGACGATTATTTTTACAATTTAAAAGCAGTAAAGACTCATATTATAGCCAAAAACATTAATAAAAGTTTGTTAAATGATAAAGGGTTGAGTATTGGTAAATTTACTCAAAAGGTTAAGTGGTTCTTATTGGAAGTTAATAAATGACAAAGGAAAAAGAGTAGCTTCTTTAACTAAAGAAGAAAAAATCTTAAGGGAATAAGGTGATGTAAATTATGTGCTTTGATATAAATAATTTGGATATAAAAAAGTTGAATTTTAGAAAGATAAAAAACGCAATTCATTTAAGTTTAAGTGGCGATAAATACCAGTTTTTGAAGGACGGTAAAACTATCAATAATACTTATTTTTTAGCTGTATATGATAATGCAATAAACATTTTTGAAGATTTGTTTTCGCCTTCTGATTCTATAAATTTGGTTCATGTAGTATATGTTTATAATGAACCTTATAAGAAAACAAATGTTATAAAAAAATTTACATCGTTAACAATAGATGAATTGTATTACTTTAAAGAATATAAAAAGGAGAAGGATGATAATATTTTGTGCGAGGAGTTTTCATATAAGTGTTCCATAAAAGATATAAAACATAAAAAATTATTAAAAGCTATATCCAATCAAGACTTTAAAGGGTTAGTTCCAAATATCAATCAGAATGATAATTATTCTGAAATATATATAATTAACAATACTAAAAACTTAATATATCATTTATATGATGATAGAGGTCTATGGCTAGCTTTTAATAATAATGAAGATTATGCAAGATATTCTGAAAAATATAATGATTTAATATCGGAATTTGATAACGAAGATATCTAATTTTTTAATATTCGCAGCTATTATTTTTTTTCTTGTTTTATGTTTATTTTAAATCTTACAAATGACAAACCATTAAAAGTAGCATCCCAACATCAAACAAAAAAACAATCCATCAAATAAAAATCGCTACAAAACCAAGTCATTAAACACGCAATAATTAAAATTTTCCACTCATTTTAATTTGGAATTCCAAATGTCGAATTCCAAACTCCAAATTCCAAAAACGCAACTCCAAAATTAAAAGCATTTCCCGAGTAACAGGGAAATGCTTTTTACGTACTGATTACTCTGTCATTAATGATTTTACAACGGAAACCATGTCGTCATGTATGACCAAAGTAGCGTCGCTATCATAAGGTGTTCGATCTTTATTGATAATAATTAAATTGTCGCCTTTAAAATGTGATATTAATCCTGCGGCAGGTTGTACAACGAGTGATGAACCTAGTACAACAAGGGTGTCAGCATGTTCAATTTTATTTAATGCCCTTATGATGGTAGGTTGATCTAACATTTCACCGTATAATACGATGTCCGGTCGAATGGCACCACCACAATTATCACAATGTTTCAAAGTTCTATCAATAACATCTGACTTCGTATAAGATTTATGACATGCATTACAATAAAAACGATTTAACGTGCCATGTAATTCATCAACATGTTGACTTCCAGCGTCTGAGTGCAAACCATCGATATTTTGCGTGATGACACCTAAAGATTGTTGATTACGTTCTAATTTTGCAATCCAATCATGAACGATATTGGGCATCGTATCGACAAATAGTAAGCGCTTATGGCAGAAATTGATAAAACCTTCAGGATCATCTTCTAAATAATCACGGCTTAACAAGTATTCTGGCGAAAGCCCATCTTTTGAAATTTCATCAAATAAGCCACCCATTGAGCGGAAATCTGGAACACCACTTGCGACAGATACACCAGCACCTGTAAAAAATGTAATACGATTCGAACTATCTATAATATGTTTTAGTGTCTCTAAATCATGTTTCAAGTTAAACACCCCATCAAAATAATGAATGATTTATAACGTCTTTTGCTTTTATTATAGTATATTCATTTTACGATTATCAAAAGCGCAGTTTAAACAGTTCTTTTTAAAAATGAATTATACATATAATCGAACAGTTAAATTATATTAGTTTTTACGCAATTTTTATTATAGAATAAGCATGTATATTAAAATTGATGTCTAAACATAAAGGATAATGACCCATCGCCTAAATAAAGGAGGCAATTTTACATTGAATAAACATGAACGTTTGGACGAAATTGCTAAACTAGTGAATAAAAAGGGCACGATAAGAACGAATGAAATCGTCGAAGGTTTAAATGTGTCTGATATGACAGTTCGAAGAGATTTAATTGAGTTGGAAAATAAAGGGATTTTAACGAAGATTCATGGTGGTGCACGCAGTAATTCAACATTTCAGTATAAAGAAATATCGCATAAAGAAAAACATACCCGTCAAATTGCAGAAAAACGATTTATAGCTAGAAAAGCTGCATCATTAATTGAAGATGGGGATACTTTGTTTTTCGGACCAGGAACAACAGTGGAACTATTAGCAGAAGAAGTCAATCATCATACGCTCACAATTATTACGAATTGTTTACCGGTGTATAAAATTTTGTTAGAAAAACAAACAGCACATTTTCGTGTCTATTTAATTGGTGGTGAAATGCGCCATATTACAGAAGCATTTGTAGGTGAAATGGCGAACGCCATGTTGGAAAAACTAAGATTTAGCAAGATGTTCTTTAGTAGTAACGCAGTAAATAAAGGTGCTGTGATGACATCTACATTAGATGAAGCCTATACGCAACAACTGGCACTCAGTAATTCAATTGAAAAATACTTGTTAATCGATCATACGAAAGTTGGCAAAGAAGATTTTACATCATTTTGTCAGTTAAACGAATTGACTGCAGTGGTCATGGACTATGAAGATGAAGAAAAAGTAGAAACGATTAAAACATATATTGAAGTAGTCGACTAAATTAAAAGTATAACTGCATTGTTAAAATATGTATCTATATGCTCATAAGTGAATGTGAATTTGCATTCATTTATGGGCTATTTTTTATGCAAATTTATGTAAACGGGAACCTCGACAAAGTTTTACTACAATTTCAGACGAATACCTAATTAAAACAACACCACAGTATAAATGTTCACTTATTGTTTGAAAATATGTCATAAACAAACAGATTATAAACATATTATGTTGATTTATTGTTTGTTTATGTTTATAATTTAAACGTAATCAAATTGAAAGCCTTTTCGCAAGATTTTCATAACCTACAAATAAACATGTCATATTTTAAGAAAGGTATTTCAAAATTAAAGTAAAAAGGAGTCTTATTATGGCGATTATTATTGGTTCAGATGAAGCTGGCAAACGATTAAAAGAAGTCATCAAATCATACTTATTAGACAATAAATATGATGTTGTTGACGTAACAGAAGGACAGGAAGTTGACTTTGTTGATGCAACTTTGGCTGTAGCAAAAGATGTTCAAAGTCAAGAAGGTAACTTAGGTATTGTTATCGATGCATTTGGTGCAGGTAGCTTTATGGTTGCTACAAAAATCAAAGGCATGATTGCTGCTGAAGTATCAGATGAACGCTCTGGATATATGACTAGAGGCCATAACAATTCAAGAATGATCACTATGGGATCTGAAATTGTTGGAGACACATTAGCGAAAAATGTCGTTAAAGGTTTTGTTGAAGGTAAATACGATGGTGGTAGACACCAAATCCGCGTAGATATGCTTAATAAAATGTGCTAAGGAGGAAAAATTACTATGAAGATTGCATTAGGATGCGACCATATTGTTACAGATACAAAAATGCGTGTATCTGAATTTTTAAAATCAAAAGGACATGAAGTCATTGACGTAGGAACATACGATTTCACAAGAACACATTATCCAATTTTTGGTAAAAAAGTTGGCGAACAAGTTGTTAGCGGGAATGCAGACTTAGGTGTTTGTATTTGTGGAACAGGTGTCGGTATTAACAATGCTGTAAATAAAGTACCTGGCGTTCGTTCAGCACTAGTACGTGATATGACATCAGCGTTATATGCTAAAGAAGAATTAAATGCGAACGTCATTGGCTTTGGTGGACGTATTATTGGTGAGTTATTAATGTGCGATATTATCGATGCATTTATTAACGCTGAATATAAACCAACTGAAGAGAATAAAAAATTAATCGCTAAAATTAAACATTTAGAAACAAGCAATGCAGATCAAGCTGATCCACATTTCTTTGATGAATTCTTAGAAAAATGGGACAGAGGCGAATACCACGATTAAGGGACGACACATATGATTTTAACTTTAACATTAAATCCATCCGTTGATATTTCATATCCATTAACAGCATTGAAATTAGATGATGTTAATCGTGTTCAAGAAGTAAGTAAAACAGCTGGTGGTAAAGGTTTAAATGTAACAAGAGTACTTGCGCAAGTAGGCGAGCCAGTCCTTGCGAGTGGTTTTATTGGCGGTGAATTAGGTCAATTTATTGCTAAAAAATTAGATCATGCCGACATCAAGCATGCATTTTATAACATTAAGGGTGAAACACGAAACTGCATTGCAATTTTACATGAAGGGCAACAAACAGAAATTTTAGAGCAGGGACCGGAGATTGATAATCAAGAGGCTGCAGGATTTATTAAACATTTTGAACAATTATTAGAAAAAGTTGAAGCAGTTGCTATTTCAGGTAGCTTACCTAAAGGATTAAATCAAGATTATTATGCACAAATTATTGAACGATGCCAAAACAAAGGTGTGCCTGTGATATTGGACTGCTCGGGTGCAACTTTGCAAACAGTTTTGGAAAATCCATACAAACCAACAGTCATTAAACCAAACATTTCTGAACTATATCAATTGCTTAACCAGCCACTTGATGAAAGTTTAGAAAGTTTGAAACAGGCAGTGTCACAACCCTTATTCGAAGGGATTGAGTGGATTATTGTGTCTTTAGGTGCACAAGGTGCATTCGCTAAGCACAATCATACATTCTATAGAGTGAATATTCCGACAATAAGCGTATTAAATCCGGTTGGTTCAGGTGATTCTACAGTTGCTGGAATTACTTCAGCAATTCTCAATCATGAAAACGACCACGATTTACTAAAAAAAGCCAATACTTTAGGCATGCTGAATGCGCAAGAAGCACAAACAGGTTATGTCAATTTAAATAATTATGATGATTTATTCAATCAAATTGAAGTTTTAGAGGTGTAAAAAATGTCAAAATCGAATCAAAAAATCGCATCAATTGAACAACTAAGTAATAACGAAGGTATCATTTCTGCATTAGCATTTGACCAACGTGGTGCTTTAAAACGCATGATGGCAAAACATCAAACTGAAGAGCCAACTGTAGCTCAAATTGAACAATTAAAAGTATTAGTTGCGGAAGAATTAACACAATATGCATCTTCAATTTTATTAGATCCAGAATACGGTTTACCAGCATCTGATGCACGTAACAAAGATTGTGGATTATTGCTAGCTTATGAAAAAACTGGTTATGACGTAAATGCTAAAGGTCGTTTACCTGACTGTTTAGTAGAGTGGTCTGCAAAACGTTTAAAAGAACAAGGTGCAAATGCTGTTAAATTCTTACTTTACTATGATGTTGATGATGCTGAAGAAATTAACATTCAAAAGAAAGCATACATTGAAAGAATCGGTTCAGAATGTGTTGCAGAAGACATTCCTTTCTTCTTAGAAGTATTAACATACGATGACAACATTCCTGATAACGGTAGTGTTGAATTCGCAAAAGTTAAGCCTAGAAAGGTTAACGAAGCAATGAAATTATTCTCAGAACCACGCTTTAATGTTGATGTATTGAAAGTTGAAGTACCAGTAAACATGAAGTATGTAGAAGGCTTTGCTGAAGGTGAAGTGGTTTATACAAAAGAGGAAGCGGCACAACACTTTAAAAATCAAGATGCAGCAACTCATTTACCATACATTTACTTAAGTGCTGGTGTTTCTGCGGAATTATTCCAAGAAACTTTAAAATTTGCTCACGAAGCTGGTGCTAAATTCAACGGTGTACTTTGTGGCCGTGCTACATGGTCTGGTGCTGTTCAAGTATACATTGAACAAGGTGAAGATGCTGCTCGTGAATGGTTACGTACAACTGGTTTCAAAAATATTGATGACTTAAATAAAGTATTAAAAGATACTGCGACATCTTGGAAACAAAGAAAATAAGTATAAAAGGGGATTAATGCTATGAATAGAGAAGAAGTCCAATTATTAGGTTTTGAAATTGTTGCATTTGCAGGGGATGCACGTTCTAAGTTTTTAGAAGCATTGACAGCAGCTCAAGCTGGAGATTTTGCAAAAGCAGATGCATTGATTGAAGAAGGAAACAATTGCATTGCTGAAGCGCATAGAGCACAAACAAGCCTGTTAGCTAAAGAAGCACAAGGTGATGATATTGCATACAGTGTAACGATGATGCATGGTCAAGACCATTTAATGACAACAATTTTACTGAAAGATTTAATGAAGCATTTATTAGAATTTTATAAAAGAGGGTGATGACAATGATGCAAAAATTGATCGCACAAATTGAAAAAGGGAAGCCATTTTTCGAGAAATTATCACGTAACATATATTTAAGAGCCATCCGTGATGGATTTATTTCTGCAATGCCTGTCATCTTATTCTCAAGTATCTTTCTATTAATTGCATACGTGCCAAATATATTTGGTTTTAAATGGGATAAAGGCATGGAAGCCATTTTAATGAAACCATATAACTATACGATGGGGCTTGTAGCATTTTTAGTAGCAGGAACGACAGCGAAATCTTTAACAGATTCATTTAACCGTAAGCTAGAAAGTACAAATCAAATTAACTTTATTTCTACAATGCTAGCAGCGATGTGTGGATTCTTGTTCTTAGCTTCTGATCCAGCCAAAGATGGTGGATTCTTAAGTGCATTTATGGGAACTAAAGGTTTATTAACAGCATTTTTATCAGCATTTGTAACTGTTATTGTTTATAACTTCTGTGTGAAGCGCAATATTACAATTAAAATGCCGAAAGAAGTACCGCCGAATATTTCACAAGTATTTAAGGACTTAATTCCATTTTCAGCGGTAATCATCATTCTTTATGCATTAGATTTAGTCATTCGCAACAGCTTTAAATCAAATGTAGCGGAAGGTATTTTAAAATTATTCGAACCATTATTTACAGCAGCAGATGGATGGATTGGTGTCACAATTATCTTTGGTGCCTTTGCATTATTCTGGTTTGTAGGAATTCATGGTCCATCAATAGTAGAACCAGCAATTGCAGCCATTACATATGCGAATATCGAAGCGAACTTCAAGTTGCTTCAAGCTGGAGAACACGCAGATAAAATTATTACATCAGGTACACAAATGTTTATCGTTACATTTGGAGGTACGGGTGCAACATTGGTCGTCCCGTTCATGTTTATGTGGATGACGAAATCTAAACGAAACAAAGCGATTGGACGTGCATCAGTTGTACCAACATTCTTTGGTGTAAACGAACCAATTTTATTTGGTGCACCACTAGTATTGAATCCTGTGTTCTTTATTCCATTTGTATTAGCACCAATTGTTAACGTATGGATTTTCAAACTTTTCGTTGAAGTGTTAGGAATGAATAGTTTTAGTGTGAATTTACCTTGGACAACACCAGGTCCATTGGGCATTATCATGGGTACAGGTTTTGGTTTATGGTCATTCATACTAGCTATTACTTTGATTGTTGTAGATATTATTATTTACTACCCATTCCTAAAAGTTTATGATAGTGAAATTCTTGATGAAGAAGAAGGACGTAAAGAAAGTAATTCAGATTTAAAAGAAAAAGTTGCAGCAAACTTTGATACGAAAAAAGCTGATTCAATTTTAGCGGCAAGTGGTGTATCAGACGATGCAGCTAAAGCTCCAAATATCACAGAACAAACAAATGTCTTAGTACTTTGTGCCGGTGGTGGTACAAGTGGATTATTAGCCAATGCACTTAATAAAGCAGCTGAAGAATATCATGTGCCAGTGAAAGCGGCAGCTGGCGGATATGGCGCACATATGGACATTATGAAAGAGTACCAATTAATCATTTTAGCGCCACAAGTTGCGTCTAACTATGAAGATATTAAGCAAGATACAGATAGATTAGGTATTAAATTAGCGAAGACTCAAGGTGCCGAATATATCAAATTGACACGAGACGGCCAAGCAGCCCTTGATTTCGTTCAACAACAATTTGAAAATTAAGAATAGGAGTTTTTCATATGACTAAAACATTACCTGAAGATTTTATTTTTGGTGGAGCAACAGCAGCATATCAAGCAGAAGGTGCGACAAATACGGATGGTAAAGGTCGTGTAGCATGGGATACGTATTTGGAAGAAAACTATTGGTACACTGCAGAACCAGCGAGTGATTTTTATAACAGATATCCAGTGGATTTAGAATTAAGTGAAAAATTCGGTGTTAATGGTATCCGTATTTCAATTGCATGGTCACGTATCTTCCCAAATGGATATGGCGAAGTTAACCCTAAAGGTGTTGAGTATTACCATAAGTTATTTGCAGAGTGTCATAAACGTCATGTTGAACCATTTGTAACATTGCATCATTTTGATACACCAGAAGTGTTACACAAAGATGGCGATTTTCTAAATCGTAAAACGATTGACTACTTTGTAGATTATGCTGAATATTGTTTTAAAGAATTCCCAGAAGTAAAATATTGGACTACATTCAATGAAATTGGACCAATTGGTGATGGCCAATATTTAGTAGGTAAATTCCCTCCAGGTATTAAATATGATTTTGAAAAAGTTTTCCAATCTCATCATAATATGATGGTTGCTCATGCAAGAGCAGTGAAATTATTCAAGGATGGCGGCTATCAAGGAGAAATTGGTGTTGTACACGCATTGCCAACAAAATATCCGTTCGATCCATCAAATCCTGAAGATGTTCGTGCAGCAGAATTAGAAGATATCATCCATAATAAATTCATCTTAGATGCAACATATTTAGGTAAGTATTCTCGTGAAACGATGGAAGGTGTGCAACATATCTTATCTGTTAATGGCGGTAAATTAAATATTACAGATGAAGATTATGCCATTTTAGATGCAGCCAAAGATTTAAACGACTTCTTAGGTATCAATTACTACATGAGTGACTGGATGAGAGGTTACGATGGAGAATCTGAAATCACGCATAATGCGACAGGTGATAAAGGCGGTTCTAAATACCAACTTAAAGGTGTCGGACAACGTGAATTTGATGTCGACGTACCTCGCACAGACTGGGACTGGATGATCTATCCTCAAGGTTTATATGATCAAATCATGCGTGTTGTTAAAGATTATCCTAACTATCACAAGATTTATATCACTGAAAATGGTTTAGGATATAAAGATGAATTTATTGAATCTGAAAAAACAGTTCATGATGATGCACGTATTGATTATGTAAGACAACATTTGAACGTTATTGCAGATGCTATTAAAGATGTTGCAAATGTTAAAGGTTACTTTATTTGGTCATTAATGGATGTGTTCTCTTGGTCAAATGGTTATGAAAAACGATATGGTTTATTCTATGTCGATTTTGAGACTCAAGAACGTTATCCTAAGAAAAGTGCTTATTGGTACAAAGAGTTAGCCGAAACAAAAGAAATTAAATAATTATAGATATTAAAAGGCCTATCAGTCGAGTGCTGGTAGGTCTTTATTTATAAAAAGAGATAAATTAAACATGCATATACATATTTATATATTAATCAATGGGTGACACACCATTGAAAGCTAAAGAAGCAATCAATTAACAAATGTTAACGGACAACTTTCCAAAGTCATCTTAAAAGTTAATGATGTATTCAAAATCAACTAAAGGACATTTTTAATCACATCCTTTATACTTATATAAAAGACATGAATGGGAGTTAAAAGTGTGAAGAAAATTTTTGTAATTATTACGACATTGTTAGCGGTCGCTATTATTATAGGCTCTATTATTACGGTGGTGTTTAGTCAACGACAGGCACAAACATTTAAAATACAACAACAGCAATTTGTTAAAAAGCCAATTCCAACATTGTTCTTACATGGATTTGGTGGTAGTGCCAATTCTGAAAAGTTTATGGTGAAGCAAGCAGAAAAAAGAGGGGTAACTAAAGATATCATCACTGCTTACGTTTCAAAGGATGGTGCAGTGACATTTAAAGGGAAACTAAGAAAAGATGCAGTGAATCCTATTGTGAAAATTGAACTTGAAAATAACAGACAAGGCTATTTGGATAAGAATGCTGCGTGGTTTAAAAATGTACTGACTAAGTTACAATCTGAATACAATTTCGATAAATTCAACTTTGTCGGTCACTCAATGGGGAACTTAACATTTGCACAATATATGATGACATATGGTAACGACAAGTCACTGCCACAGTTAAACAAACAAGTGAATATTGCAGGGACATTTAATGGTGTTTTAAATATGAATGAAGATGTCAATGAAATTACAGTTGATAAAGATGGTAAACCAAGTCGAATGAATCAACCTTATCAGCAATTACGCGTGCTAAAAGATATTTATAAAGGTAAAGGTATCGAAGTGCTAAATATTTATGGAGATTTGAAAGATGGTACACATTCAGACGGCAGAGTGTCTAATAGTTCTTCGAAATCATTAAAATATTTACTGGGAAATAGTCCGAAAAGTTATCGAGAATCTAAATATGAAGGTGAGCCTGCACAACATAGTCAGCTTCATGAGAATGAAAATGTTGCTAATGAGTTAATCGACTTCTTATGGAAAAAATAAAGCAACTGCTAGTTTTTCGGGGGCAAAAAAGCTTGTAATATTAGAGCTTTTCAAAAATTATCTATTGTTTGAGAGTTTCCATAAAATGTCTAAGTCGTAACATTTTAAATTTATGATTATAGCAAATATAATGTGGTTGAAGTTACATGAATGAATCAGTGCTTAAGTCAAAATATAACAACTAAGAATGTATTTGCATACAGACATCACGAAGACACAATTCAAACTTAACGCTTAAGTAACAAATAAGTAAAAGTTTCAAATAAAGAAAGGTGATTAATGATGCAAAATAAACAAATTCTTTTTAACAAAATACCAGAAGGCATGCCTCAAGAGGATACATTCAAAATTGAAGAGATTGACACGCCTAAACTTGAGAGGGATGGTGTACTTGTACAAACGCTGTATATTTCAGTGGATCCATATATGAGAGGACGTATGACTAAGGCAGATTCGTATGTACAGCCTTTTGAAATTGGTAAACCGATTGTTAGCCATGTCGTTGCAAAAGTAATTGATTCGACACTCGCAGATTATAAAAAAGGAGATGTCGTTGTAGGTATGTTGCCTTGGCGAATCATTAATCATGTCCAAGCGGATCAAATTACTAAAGTTCCAACGACAGATGTACCACTTGATTTATATTTAAGTGTTTTAGGAATGCCAGGACAAACAGCATATCATGGTCTGCTTGATATTGGACAACCTAAAGCCGGTGATACTGTTGTGGTTTCAGCTGCATCTGGTGCTGTAGGTTCAGTTGTAGGTCAAATTGCTAAGATTAAAGGTTGCCGTGTAGTAGGTATTGCGGGTGGCGACAAAAAAGTAAATTATTTAACAGAGACACTGGGCTTTGACGCTGGTATTGATTATAAGAAAGAGGATTTTGCAGAAGCGTTAGCACAAGCAGTACCAGATGGTATTGATGTTTATTTTGAAAATGTTGGTGGTACAGTTGGCGATGAAGTATTTAAGCATTTAAATCGTTTTGCACGTGTACCAGTATGCGGCGCAATTTCGTCATATAATCATCCTGAAGCAGATATCGGACCACGTATTCAAGGTACGCTTATTAAGAAGCAAGTAATGATGAGAGGCTTCTTAGTAAGTGAATTCGCTAATGCTTTTAAAGAAGCTAGTGAACAGCTCGCAACATGGGTTCAAGAAGGTAAAATTCAGTCACAAGTAACCATTGAAGATGGTTTTGAAAATGCGCCACATGCATTTAAAAATTTATTTACTGGCGATAACTTTGGTAAACAAGTTATTAAAGTAACGGAATAATAAAGTATACGTTTTAACAAACTAACTTTGTTAATTGATCAAAATTTAATAACTTTCTTATCTAAAGCAAATTTGTTCAGTAACATGGTAGAAATAAGTCTAAAATGTAATACGAAAGTCGTCTGTAATTATTTATATATTCAAATGAAAAAGGAGTCATGATGCTGCGGTATAAGCACACATGGCTTCTATTTTGTATAATAAGAAATAAGTTCATAAATGAGGTGAAACGATATGAAAATGATAGGATTTGAAAAGCCCTTTAAATTGGAAGAAGGAAATTTATTTAAAGTATACGAACAAAGAAAGCCAACGCCAGAAAACGATGATATCTTAGTCAAAGTAAATAGTATTAGTGTAAATCCTGTAGATACAAAACAACGTCAAATGAAAGTCACTCAAGCACCTCGTGTACTTGGGTTTGATGCTATTGGTACTGTTGAAGCTATCGGACCAGACGTTACATTATTTAGTCCGGGTGACGTTGTATTTTATGCTGGATCGCCAAATAGACAAGGATCAAATGCGACATATCAATTGGTGTCAGAAGCTATAGTTGCAAAGGCACCACACAACATAAGTGCTAATGAAGCGGTTAGTCTACCGCTAACTGGTATTACGGCATATGAAACGTTTTTTGATACATTTAAAATTTCTACGAATCCTGCTGAAAACGAAGGGAAGTCTGTCTTAATCATTAATGGTGCCGGTGGTGTAGGCAGTATAGCCACTCAAATTGCTAAACGGTATGGTTTAACTGTCATTACAACAGCATCACGACAAGAAACAACAGAGTGGTGTGAAAAGATGGGCGCAGATATCGTATTGAATCATAAAGAGGATTTAGTGCGTCAATTTAAAGAAAAAGAAATTCCATTAGTAGATTATATATTTTGCACCTATAATACAGACTTGTATTACAATACTATGATTGAACTGATAAAACCATTAGGGCATATTACAACTATCGTAGCTTTTAATGAAGATCAAGATTTAAATGCACTAAAATTAAAAAGTATAACATTTACACATGAATTTATGTTTGCGCGTCCAATTCATCGAACGCCTGATATGATTAAACAACATGAGTATTTAGAAGATATTACGAAAAATATAGAATCAGGGCATTACCAACCAACAACGACACAAGTTTTTGAAGGTTTATCACCTGAAAACTTATATCAAGCACATCAATTGTTGGAAAAACAATCAATGATTGGAAAATTAGTAATTAATATATAGTTTAGTAAGTAAAGTCGCCTTATGCAGAAAATACTGTATAGGGCGACTTATTTTTTGTGTCTAGCGACTATTGATTCTAAATGGAAATATGGCAACTTTGCAGGTATCAATTCAATAATGCATTAGAAAGGCATTACTTAAATACAATAAAATACTTTGTTGCTCAATGATAAATAATTTGAGTGTGTTTTATATATCATTTTTAAAAGATGAGGCATTATTAATTGTGTCTATATAAAATTACAAATGATTAAAATGTTGCAGTTATGGGTATGAACTTACCATTACACAGAAAGGGTTTGTATTTATGAAAAATAAATCAGTAAGTCTAGTGTTTTGGGTATCTTTAGTGATATGTACGATATTTGTTGCTTTTGGAGCAATATTTCCGAAACAGTTAGAAAAACTCACGCAAAACATTACTACATTTATTGCGCTACATTTTTCTTGGTATTATTTATTGCTCGTTTTAGTTATTTTATTTGTCTGTGTGTATATTTTATTTTCGAGATACGCAAACATTACATTAGGTGAAGAAGGCGAAGATCCTGAATTCTCATTGCCGTCTTGGTTTGCTATGTTATTTAGTGCTGGTATGGGAATAGGACTTGTGTTCTGGACAACGGCAGAACCAATCAGTCATGCCTTCAAATTAACGCCTATTCATAAAGCTGGCACGCAATCTGCAATTAATGATGCAATGCAGTTTTCATTTTTCCATTGGGGGATTCATGCATGGGCAGTCTATGGTATTGTCGCGCTTGTGTTTGCATATTTTAGCTTTCATAAAGGATATCCTGGCTTAGTCAGCGCTACATTGACGCCTTTATTAGGTGAAAAGGCAATGCGTGGACCTTTAGGTGGTGCCATTGATGTATTGGCAGTCATAGCTACAGTAACAGGCGTTGCTGCAACATTAGGTTTCGGTGCATTGCAAATAAACGAAGGTTTACATTTTTTATTTAATGTACCGAGTAACTTCACGATGCAAGTAATCTTGATTGTCATTGCAACCATATTATTTACTTGGTCAGCATGGTCAGGTATCGATAAAGGTATCAAAACGTTGAGTAATATCAACATGTTACTTGCTTTTGTAGTACTTATTGGTCTTTTTATTGTTGGGCCAACGCTTTACATTTTAAATACATTTACAAATGGTCTAGGTAATTATATTGCAAATTTCTTTAGTATGAGTTTACGTATTCCGTCAGGCGGTCAAAAATTCCAATGGTTACAAAATTGGACAATCTTTTACTGGGCATGGTGGATATCTTGGGCACCATTTGTAGGTATATTTATTGCACGTGTGTCAAAAGGACGTACGATTAAAGAATTTATTCTAGGTGTACTTTTTGTCCCGGCGTTAGTTTGCTTTATATTCTTTGCGGTATTCGGCGCGTCAGCAATTTACTTACAAGATAATCATATTGCCGATATTGCTAAAGCTGCGACAGAAACAGCAACTTTTGCAACGCTACAACATTACCCACTAGGTTTTGTATTAAGCTTAATTACTTTACTTGTTATTATGATTTTCTTTGTTACATCAGCGGATTCGGCAACTTATGTTTTAGGTATGTTGAGTTCAAGAGGTGATATTAATCCGAAGTCATTTGTCAAAGTGAGTTGGGGTATCATTATGGCATTATTTGCAATTATCATGATCTACACAGGTGGTACGCAAGCGATACAAAATTTATTAATCATTGCTGCGTTACCATTTTCCGTGGTCATTATAGCGATGATATGGTCGCTTTTAAAATCTTTGAGTGAGGAGAAACCGAGAAATAGTAATAAGGTTTTAATTAAACATCGTGACCCAGATATTTTAGAATATCGTTCTTCAAAACATATTGACGAAAATTAATTAATAATGAGGTTTTATTTACAAAAACTAGGGAATATATCACTAAATGGTACTTCATCTTATATATTAAAAATAAATTTAAAGTTATTAATTTATTATGTTTAAGAAAAAAACTGATGGGTACATATTTAATATGTTTTTAAATTAACTTTAACTAAGGAGGTGTCGTTAGGGGTGAAACGACTTAAAAACTTTATCCTTGGCTTATTAATAGTAGTAATCGTGGGGTTCCTGTTATTCATGTATATCCAAGATGGACGTATAACTGAATATCAAGACTACTTCCTTCAATTTGAATGGTTCCAACCATTACTTATTTCACTTGCTGCACTATTGATATTAATAGGTCTTATATTAGTATTTAGTATCTTCAAACCTACGCATCGAAAACCTGGATTATACAAAGACTTCGATGATGGTCATGTTTACGTATCTCGTAAAGCTGTTGAAAAGACGGCATTCGATACGATTGCAAAATATGATCAAGTAAGACAACCAAATGTAGTTGCGAAACTATATAACAAAAAAAATAAATCTTATATCGACATTAAAACTGACTTTTTCGTACCAAATAATGTTCAAGTTCAATCTTTAACTGAAGCAATTCGTTCGGATATTAAAAAGAATGTAGAATATTTCACAGAAATGCCAGTACGTAAGTTAGAAGTTAATGTGAGAGATCAGAAAACTTCTGGTCCACGAGTGTTGTAAGGGAGGTATATCATGGCTAACAATCATAACCAAAACGGACAAGACTCTACACAACAAGTGATTAATTTTTTAAAAGTATTTAAATGGAGAATCGTTGGTTTCCTAGCGTTTCTATTAATCGCGATATTATTCTTAACGTTAGGTTTTTGGAAAACAGTACTTATCATCGTTTTATGTTTAATTGGTGTAGGTATTGGGTATATGAAAGACCGTAAGCAAGATTTTATGAATTTTTTAAATCGATGGAGTTAATTCATCAATTTAGAATTTAATTAAAAAAATATAAAAATTAACAAGTAAAAGGAGAATCTATTATGACTGTAGATAACAATAAAGCAAAACAAGCATACGACAATCAAACTGGTGTTAACGAAAAAGAAAGAGAAGAGCGTCAAAAACAACAAGAACAAAATCAGGAGCCTCAATTCAAAAACAAATTAACATTCTCTGATGAAGTTGTTGAAAAAATTGCTGGTATCGCTGCACGTGAAGTTAAAGGTATCTTAGATATGAAAGGTGGCTTAACTGATACATTCACTAATGCATTCTCAAGTGGCAACAACGTTACTCAAGGTGTATCTGTTGAAGTTGGTGAAAAACAAGCTGCTGTAGACTTAAAAGTAATCTTAGAATATGGTGAATCAGCACCAAAAATCTTCCGTAAAGTAACTGAATTAGTTAAAGAACAAGTTAAATATATTACTGGTTTAGATGTAGTTGAAGTTAACATGCAAGTTGACGATGTAATGACTCAAAAAGAGTGGAAACAAAAACACGAAAAAAATAACGAAAACAATAACCAAGAAAGACAAGGTTTACAATAAGTTATTCGATAAAAAAGCTCGGCACTCAATTTAAGTGCCGAGCTTTTTTGTGATTTTTAATAATTTGAATATGGAAAATGTATTATTCTCTCATTTGTATAGATTGTATTTAATAAGTTAATGTAATCCTTGAGCTCACGATTAATAAAATTCTATAACCTTAATTATTTTCTCGATACAAAGGGTTATTAACTTTAATATAAGTATAATGATGTGCCTCATCTTCAAGACGCATTGTTGTAACACACTTATAATCTATAAATGGCGCGAACATGGTATCTTTAATTTCATTTATGCGATTCTCATTTACTTGATTAGATTTGTGTGTCGAAAGTACAAGTTGATCAAAAATGTTATCTAGTACATCACGAACGATATACCACATATGTCTTTCTAAGTTTGAATCATTTGATGCTTTAGAGATTGTAAGAATTAATTCGCCTAAATGGTTTTGAACGGTAGAATAAAAGGCTTTGTTAAACACAGACGTTTTTGAATCAGTAAGAATTCTTGATTTTTCATGGAAATGAGATGTACTGTATCCCATTTCATTTAGTTGTGCTTTATCAATTCTTAAACCTTCAAAGTCTCTAATATACATCGTGTCCAATAGACCATCTTTCCGAAATGTTGCAATAGCATTTTGCAAGTGAGCCTCTAATGCAATGCCATATTTAGTAACTAGTGGGATTACGAGACCAAGCAATGCTTTACTATAAGTTTCAACCCACGATTTCGCCGATGATTCAAAATCAGACAATGATGCAGCTGATTGATAACGTTTAATCAATGTCACGATAGGTGATTCATTGTTAAATGGGTAGGTTGCAACTAAGCTTGAAGGAATCAATGGTGTGACTTCTTGTGGAATCATTTGGTATATATTTTTTCTAAATAATGTACCTAATTGTTCACTTCGTTCAGTTTGATAGTCTGCTTCGTCTTGCTCATTATAAAAATGAATACCAGCAACTTCATCAATAATTGTTGATGCATAGGACTTAAATATGACATCTTTCTCCAAAATATCATTTAAAATACGTGTCATTAGTGGACCATTGTGCGTCGTTTGTTCTGATAATGTACGAATTTCACCTGTAATATGAACGTTTGTCGACAATTTGATGTGTGGCGACATAGCTGGGTATTTAGGAACTAATGTTCTGAAAGATAAACCGGCATAATAATCCAACGTATGTTTTGCTTCAATGATTAATTCTTTATCTACTTCTGCTTGATAATCAGAATGTAATACGTCATCTAATTGCCATGGATGAACAATCATAATGTGATAATCATTAAAGTTAAACTTTGGCGTAAATTCATTTTCTAATTGTTTAATTAAGTCCGGAAATAGTTGATGAACAGTTGTATCATAATCTTTAGACAGTGACATAGTACGGCTTAATTTACTGTGAATCAGTACTATTTTCAACTTAATAGGTTGATTGAATTCTGAAGAATATAGGAATGTTTGTAATGCATTTAAACCTTTACGTAATTTAGCCCCAGGATGTAGCGGATGACCTTCAATAACGGCTTGCTCTGAACGCAAGTAACTATCTTCGCTATTTTCGATAATATTAAATAAAGGTGCAGAATCATGTTGCATTGACAGTGCTTGATAGCTAATTGCAAATGTCATATTAGTTGCACTGTTTATTAAATCTTGCTGAAATTGATCACTAGCAGCATTTTTTAAATCTGGTGCTTCAATTAAAATACACTCAAGAATTTCATTTGGATGGTGTACTCGTGTAATCGTATTTGTAATGTTATCTTTAATGTAGAAAGGGCCTTCAACATCAATTCGATCAAAGGCGTGTTCTCCAGTGATAGGAGCATATAATGTTTGCTTAGCTTGTGGGAACTGGATTTCTAGTATATGAGTCGTTGAGATATCTAACATAATCAAATCACGACTCAATATTTTCTTACTTTGAGTGCGCGCTTTAACTAAGTTTTCGCGATGCATTGATGTGACTAATCTCTGAGTGACTTTATCTCTTCCTTGTAAAATCATCTCTTTAAAAATATTAGCCCAATCATTATTATGTTGTTGTAAAAATAAATATGTTTTTTGTTCTTCTTTGTTAAATTTTAATGTCTGTTCTTTAAAAATTAAGTTCGAGTTCATAATTCACCTCTATGAAATATTTTACAAAAGCAAGATAGATTTGTATAATCCATATTAATGATAATGATTCTTATTATCAACAGAATGCGGGTGTAAGTTTTATGACAAAATATTTTTTTAGCAGTTCTTTTCTACTATTTCTAGGTAATTGGATTGGACAAATAGGGCTAAATTGGTTTGTACTTACCACTTATCATAACGCAGTTTATCTGGGGATTGTCAATTTTTGCAGACTTGTACCAATATTATTACTAAGTGTGTGGGCAGGGGCAATTGCCGATAAATATGATAAAGGGCGATTGCTGAGAATTACAATTTCATCATCATTTTTAGTAACTGCAATTTTATGTGTGCTCACGTATAGTTTCACTGCAATTCCAATTAGCGTCATTATTATATATGCGACATTAAGAGGGATTTTAAGTACGGTTGAAACACCTTTAAGACAAGCAATCTTACCAGAGTTATCAGATAAAATATCTACTACACAAGCTGTATCATTTCATTCATTCATCATTAATATTTGTCGTTCAATAGGGCCTGCCATTGCTGGTGTCATATTAGCAGTCTATCATGCGCCAACAACATTTCTTGCACAGGCAATTTGTTATTTTATCGCAGTTTTATTATGTTTACCATTACATTTTAAAGTAACTAAAATACCTGAAGATGCAACAAGATACATGCCGTTAAAAGTCATTATAGATTACTTCAAATTACATATGGAAGGTCGACAAATATTTATAACATCATTATTGATTATGGCGACAGGTTTTTCATATACGACACTTTTACCAGTTTTGACAAACAAAGTATTTCCGGGGAAATCTGAAATATTTGGTATCGCTATGACGATGTGTGCCATTGGTGGTATTATTGCAACGCTAGTTTTACCTAAAGTACTTAAATATATTGGTATGGTAAATATGTATTATTTAAGTTCATTTTTATTTGGCATTGCTTTGTTAGGTGTGGTATTTCACAATATTGTCATCATGTTCATTTGTATTACATTAATTGGGTTATTTAGTCAATGGGCACGTACGACAAATCGCGTTTATTTTCAAAATAATGTTAAAGATTATGAACGTGGTAAAGTACTGAGTATTATTATGATGGATAGAGGTATGATTCCATTGGGAAGTCTATTAATGAGTATATGTGCAGATGTGTTTGGCATTGTTAGAACTTTTTCAATAATGGGAATAAGTACTATATGCATTACAATGGTATTCTATTTTATAAATAGAAAGTTGAAGTTAAAGTTGGAGGAAAGTAATCATGGTATATCTTGAATGGGCAAAGGCAGATAGAAATATTCAATATCGTGTAATTAACGCCATTATTAAAGAACGTATTTACCCCGAGCAAACATTTATTTCGCAAAAAGGATCTTTAATTGAAATTCAGTATCATATGCATGTGTTGACTATTGAAGTTGTTAGAAAAAGTGCATTAGAACGCTATGAGTTTACAGGTGATATTACTTATTTAAATAAAGGTGAAACGTCATTAATTATAACTTTAGAAGGTTTATTAGATGTGTTGAATCATGACTTTGATATCCCTATTTCAGAGCGACTACGCGAAGAGTTAATACACAGTCGAGATAGTTTAGTTGAAACATATAAGCAAATGTCTCACAGACAAACGTTAATAAGTCAAAGTTTTAAATTTTCAAGGTTACCACAAGATATTAACTTTTTTTCATGGTTACAACATGTAAAAGATAGTGATAAGACAGATGATTTAACTTATTCTGAGAGTTTGGTACCAGAGGGGCATCCAACACACCCTTTAACCAAAACGAAATTGCCCTTAACTATGGAAGAAGTACGAGCATATGCACCTGAGTTTGAAAAAGAAATCCCTTTGCAAATTATGATGATTGAAAAAGACCATGTTGTTTGCACAGCTATGGATGGTAATGATCAATTTATTATTGATGAAATAATTCCCGAATACTACAATCAGATTCGTGTGTTTTTAAAGAGTTTAGGTTTGAAAAGTGAAGACTATAGAGCGATTTTAGTACATCCTTGGCAATATGATCATACGATAGGGAAATATTTTGAAGCATGGATTGCTAAAAAAATATTAATTCCAACGCCGTTTACAATACTTTCAAAAGCAACTTTATCATTTAGGACGATGTCTTTAATTGATAAACCATACCATGTTAAGTTGCCCGTCGATGTACAAGCAACAAGTGCCGTTAGAACAGTCTCAACTGTGACTACTGTAGATGGACCAAAGTTAAGTTATGCTTTACAAAACATGTTGAATCAATATCCAGGATTTAAAGTTGCTATGGAACCGTTCGGTGAATATGCAAATGTTGATAAAGATAGGGCACGTCAGCTTGCTTGTATTATAAGACAAAAGCCGGAAATTGATGGAAAAGGTGCAACAGTGGTTAGTGCAAGTCTAGTTAATAAAAATCCAATAGATCAAAAAGTTATCGTGGATAGTTACTTAGAGTGGTTAAATCAAGGAATTACTAAAGAAAGTATTACGACATTTATTGAACGATACGCTCAAGCATTAATCCCGCCTTTAATTGCTTTTATTCAAAATTATGGAATTGCTTTAGAAGCACACATGCAAAATACAGTAGTGAACTTGGGGCCACATTTTGACATTCAATTTTTAGTGAGAGATTTAGGTGGTTCTAGAATTGATTTAGAAACATTACAACATCGTGTATCAGATATTAAAATTACAAATGATAGTTTAATAGCTGATTCTATAGATGCAGTGATTGCAAAATTTCAACATGCTGTTATTCAAAATCAAATGGCAGAATTAATCCATCATTTTAATCAGTATGATTGTGTTGAAGAAACCGAATTATTTAACATAGTACAGCAAGTAGTAGCGCATGCTATTAACCCAACACTACCACATGCAAATGAGTTAAAAGATATTTTGTTTGGACCAACAATTACTGTCAAAGCGTTGTTAAATATGAGAATGGAAAATAAAGTAAAGCAATATTTAAATATTGAGTTAGATAATCCGATAAAAAAAGAGGTGTAGTACTACATGGCACACGTTAACATAAATATATCGAAGATTAAATATAACGCCAAAGTACTTCAAACAGTTTTTCAAAGTAAAAATATGCAATTCACACCAGTAATTAAGTGCATAGCTGGTGACCGTACAATTGTAGAAAGCTTAAAAGCGTTAGGTATCAATCATGTTGCAGAATCCAGATTGGATAACATAATTAGTATTGCAGATCAGGATTTAACATATACGTTATTGCGTACGCCTGCCAAAAAAGAGATTTCAGATATGATAGAAAAAGTTGATATGAGTATCCAAACAGAATTATCTACCATACATCAAATAAATGAAGTAGCAGAAGTTTTAGGAAAAAAACATAAGATTTTATTAATGGTAGATTGGAAAGATGGCCGTGAAGGTGTTCTGACTTATGATGTTTTAGATTATATTAAAGAGATTATTCACTTGAAAAATATCCATTTTGTAGGTTTAGCATTCAATTTTATGTGTTTTAAATCTGATGCGCCAAGTGATGATGATATCTTTATGATTAATCGATTCGTCTCAGCTGTTGAAAGAGAAATAGGATATCGATTGAAAATTATTTCAGGTGGTAATTCGAGCATGTTACCACAACTTTTATATAATGATTTGGGTAAAATAAATGAATTGCGAATAGGTGAAACGTTGTTTAGAGGTGTTGATACAACGACAAATCAAGCGATAGCTATGTTATATCAAGATGCGATTACATTGGAGGCTGAGATTTTAGAAATTAAACCTCGAGTTAATACACAAACGCATGAATCATTCTTACAAGCTATTGTAGATATTGGTTATTTAGATACAAAAGTCGATAATATTTCACCTATGGATCAGCATATCAATATTTTAGGCGCTTCGAGTGATCATTTAATGCTTGATTTAAATGGTCAAGGACACTATCAAGTTGGAGATCATATATCTTTTTCATTAAATTATGAAGCACTTTCTCATTCGATGTATATGAAAAATTTACATAAGGTATATATTGATGATTCAAAGATTGATACGCTACTTCAAAATTTTGATGTGAAATCTCCTGCTATGGTAAACCAATATTAATATATTTATCAATAAGTCTAAGTTGACAAGTTATACTACATATCGTTTGCACGGTTGTATCATAATTGTTCAACTTAGATTTTTTGTATTTGTTGATTTATCAAATTAAGTGCAACAGTTCGTCACATAAAATTGCAACAGATAATATCAGCTGAGTTACAGGGATAACGGTCATGCTAAATGGTGTCAATTGTATTAATGCAAAGATGAAATAGCAATGATACATTATCAGTATTTTTTCTAAGGAAATGTGCTAATTGTAGTCATAATTATTAGAGGAAATATATATAGTCATACATTTTAGTAATATAAAAAGATTGAACGTTACTTGACAATGATAATTGTTATCAATAAAATAATAAATGAAGTTATACATATTAAGGAGTGGAACGATGAGAGGTCTAAAAACTTTTAGTATATTGGGATTAATAGTTGCCTTACTTTTAGTTGCAGCTTGTGGTAATACGGATAATTCAAGTAAAAAAGAATCATCAACTAAAGATACTATTTCGGTAAAAGATGAAAATGGTACAGTAAAAGTACCTAAAGATGCAAAACGTATCGTTGTATTAGAGTACTCATTTGCAGATGCATTAGCAGCATTAGACGTTAAACCAGTTGGTATTGCTGATGATGGTAAGAAAAAACGTATCATTAAACCAGTTAGAGAAAAAATTGGGGATTATACTTCTGTAGGTACACGTAAACAGCCAAACTTAGAAGAAATTAGTAAATTAAAACCGGATTTAATTATCGCTGATAGCAGTAGACATAAAGGTATTAATAAAGAATTAAACAAAATTGCACCAACATTATCATTAAAGAGTTTTGATGGAGACTACAAACAAAACATTAATTCGTTCAAAACAATTGCTAAAGCTTTAAATAAAGAAAAAGAAGGCGAAAAACGTCTTGCTGAGCATGATAAATTAATCAATAAGTATAAAGATGAAATTAAATTTGATAGAAATCAAAAAGTGCTTCCAGCAGTAGTTGCTAAAGCTGGTTTATTAGCACATCCAAACTATTCATATGTTGGACAATTTTTAAACGAACTAGGATTTAAAAATGCATTAAGTGACGATGTAACAAAAGGTTTAAGTAAATATTTGAAAGGACCTTACTTACAATTAGACACTGAACATTTAGCTGATTTAAATCCAGAGCGTATGATCATTATGACTGATCACGCTAAAAAAGATTCTGCTGAATTCAAGAAATTACAAGAAGATGCAACATGGAAAAAATTGAATGCAGTTAAAAATAATCGCGTGGATATTGTTGACCGTGATGTTTGGGCAAGATCTCGTGGCTTAATTTCTTCTGAAGAAATGGCTAAAGAACTTGTTGAATTATCAAAAAAAGAACAAAAGTAAGGTGGAAGTAAATGGCTATAAAAGAAATAAGTAGCCAATCTGCCATAGATCATAAAAGAAAAAGACGCACAACACTCACGTATATAGTGAGTTTGTGCTTTCTTTTTATTTGTATATATTTAAATATGGCGATTGGTTCTTCGAAAATTAATTTTAGCGATATCGTTCACTATGTTACTGGTCATACAGATACGAAAGCAACGTTTTTATTGCATAATGTACGTATGCCAAGGATGATTGCAGGGTTATTTATTGGCGGTGCATTAGCGGTATCTGGTTTGTTAATGCAAGCAATGACACGCAATCCGCTAGCATCACCTAAAATTTTTGGTGTCAGTTCTGGTGCATCTTTTTTCATTGTATTTGTGACGATTATCATTCCATCATTAGAATATTATGCATTATATTTAGGTGTGATAGGTGCATTTATAGGTGGTTTAACTGTTTATACACTTTCAGGTGCTACGAAAGGTATGACACCCATTAAATTAGCATTGGCTGGTATGGCCATCCATTTGTTTTTTAGTAGTATGACCGAAGGTATTATTATTTTGAATGAGAATTCAAACGAACAAGTGATGTTTTGGCTTGTCGGTTCATTATCCAGTATGAAGTGGGATGAAATTTTAACCATTCTACCATGGCTTATTGGTGCTTTAATTGTAACGATTTTTATTGGACGTCAACTAACGATAATGGAACTAGGCGATGACATTGCTAAGGGATTAGGTCAAAATATAAATAAAGTTAGAATTATCATTGGACTATTAGTCATTATTCTTACAGGTATGTCGGTATCAGTGGCAGGACCAATTGGCTTTGTTGGCTTAATCGTACCGCATATAGTCAAACGCTATGTGAGTAAGAATTATTTAGTCATGATTCCATTAACATTTATTATAGGTGCAGATTTGTTACTACTATCAGATGTATTAAGTCGTTTAATTACATATCCTTATGAATCACCAGTAGGGATTGTTACATCATTCGTAGGTGCACTTTACTTCTTATTTATAACGATTAAAGGGGTGAAAAGAATATGATGACAACGAAAATTATACGTCGTTATAGTTTAATCACAATCCTTTTAATTGTGAGTATATTCATAAGTTTATGTGTAGGGTCTGTCATGATTCATCCGATTGATGCTATTAAGGGAATCTTTACACAAGATGATTTTATTTTAAATGAGTATCGTATACCTAGAACATTACTTGGTATTATTATCGGCAGTAGCTTGGCTATTTCAGGTGCAATTATACAAGCTGTAATAAGAAACCCGTTAGCCTCACCTGATGTTATAGGTATTTCTAAAGGTGCCAGTTTAGCTGCTGTGATTATTATTATGACCTTTCCAACAGCACCATTGTTTGTATTACCTATAGGTTCATTCTTAGGTGCCTTTGCAGTAAGTTTATTTTTATCATTTTTAATTTCAAAATATGATGTTAAAGGTTCAAAGCTTGCCTTAATTGGTTTAGCAATAGGCGCAATATGTACGGCGATTGTGCAGTTCTTATTAATCAGAAATCCACTGGAAGCAAACAAAGCGCTTGTTTGGTTGACAGGTAGTCTATATGGACATGATATGTCGAATATTTATACTATATTACCTTGGTTTTTAATAACGATACCAATCATCATTTTATTGAGTTATCAATTAGATGTATTGAATCTAGGTGATGCTGTTGCAACCGCACTCGGTTTAAAAGTTAAAACTATTAAAATGCTATTGTTAATTTTAGCAGTAATATTAGCAGGATCCGCAATTTCAGTTGTCGGTGGTATTAGCTTTTTAGGATTAATTGCACCTCATATTGCGAGACAATTAATAGGAAATAAAACATTACACGTTATTATCATGTCGGGGTTAATTGGTGCTATATTGTTAACATTTGGAGATGGTTTAGCCCGTGGCATTCATCCGCCACTGGATATTCCTGTTGGGGTTATCATTGCAATTATCGGTGCACCATACTTCTTAATATTATTACGAAGAATGAAATAACTAACATATGATTAGAGTTTAAAAAAGGTTAAGTACGAAATCAGTAATTGTACTTAACCTTTTTTGAATTCATCTTGAAAAATTACAAGAAATAGCGTATATTTAATAACTGTAATTATTCATTATTTTGCATACATAAACATTTTGAAAGATAGAATGATAAGGAATATGTTTGTTAACTGAATAGAATTCTGTATATACTTAAAACGAATACATAGAGAAATGGATTGATTTTATGGATAGCTTTTCAAGGAAAGAGATAGTTATTGGGAGACTTAAGTTTATTACGATGTCTTTAATTGGTATCTTATTATTTTTAGTACCAATTCCAGTCGAACAAGATGGACAGAAGCAAACAACGTTGCCCGTGGCATTTTTAGCAGGCGTGCTTAAAGATGTATTAGGTGGCGTAATGCCATTTTTAATTGTGACGATAATTACTTTATCGGGTATCATAACTCTGATTTGTTCAACTATTTTAAAAGATAAATTGAAACCTGACGGGCTAATGAACAATGCTTTTAACGTTAGAATTGGTTGGTTAATTTTACGAATATTAGCAGTTGTTTTTGCATGGATGACATTTTTACGAATTGGTTCAAAGGTTATTTACTCAGATGAAACGGGTGGATTATTGTTCTCAAGTTTATTGCCAACATTAGTGGCAGTATTCTTATTTGCAGCTCTATTTTTACCGCTATTAATGGAATACGGTTTGTTAGAGATGTTGGGTCCTATTTTTAGACCGGTTATGAGACCTTTATTTACATTGCCAGGACGTTCGACGGTAGATAATTTAGCATCATTTATTGGAGACGGAACTGTTGGGGTCTTAATTACAAGTAGACAATATGGTGAAGGATATTATTCTCGTCGTGAGGCAACAGTTATTTCAACGACATTTAGTGTAGTTTCTATCACCTTTGCAATTGTAGTTGCTGAAACAGTGCACATGCAAAATCAATTTTTTGCTTTCTATTTATCAGTGATAGTATCCTGCCTCGTTGCAGCAGTCATTATGCCAAGAATTTGGCCTTTAAATAAAATTCCTGATGAGTATGCTAAGGAGGTACCTGAAAGTGCGCGTACTGAGGCATTGCCAGAAGGAAAGACGGCATTGAGACATGGCTTTGATACTGCAACAGAAGTTGGTATTAAAGCACCGGGCGTTATTGACTTTTTTAAGTCAGGATTAAAAACAGTCATTGATATGTGGTTTGTTATTTTGCCTGTAGTGATGAGTATTGGTACTATTGCTACCATTATTGCGAACTACACGCCCTTTTTTGTCATATTGGGTAAACCTTTTGTTCCATTTTTAGAGTTAATGCAAATACCTGAAGCGGCACAGGCTTCTCAAACGATTATTATCGGTTTTGCCGATATGTTTTTACCTTCTATATTAATTGAAGGTGTACAAAATGATATAACTCGTTTTGTTATTGGGGCACTTAGTATATCGCAGTTAATATACTTGTCTGAAGTAGGTGGCGTCATACTTGGTTCGAAGATTCCTGTAAGTATCGGCAAATTGTTTATGATTTTCTTGATTAGAACAATCATTACACTACCAATTATTTCTTTGATGGCACATCTTTTGTTATAAATATATGTGAAAAAGGACAACTGTTAAAATTATGAGAACAGTTGTCCTTTTGTATTTGTTTTTGCTGGGTGTTGAATCAATTAAAAAAATCATTCATGAAGCCCTCACCATGAATGATTTTTTTATACAATTTATTTAGTTAATTCATTGTAAACTTTTTGATCATTTTGAGTATAAATAATGTATTCGTGGTCTTCAGTATCGATAATAACGCGATTCGTTTTACCAAATGTTGAGCCGATTCTAGATACATCTTTGCTGTCTAATTTAGGAACTGCATGAATATCTTGGTCTTGTGTAATATTTTTAATTTCACTTGTAGGAATTTTGATATCAGCAACTCTCCATTGAATACGCACTTCATTATTATCTTTCTTTACTGTCATTGCCATTATTCAAACACATCCTTTAAATATTTTGTAAATACATCATAAACGATTTTGTAATCGTTTTCAAGAGTTATGTGATACTTTTTTAAATTGTGTCATACTAATGAATTTTAACCCGAAAATATGTTCGTGTTTTTGTTAGGGATATGGTAAAATGTGAGTATTAAAGGAGAACAAATATGACAGGTAAAACACATGCTTCATGCGGCATGCTCGTTGGAGCGCTAACAACACAATATTTTCAAACGGATATTTTTTCGTCGGTTACGGTTATCATTCTAGCAACTCTAGCTAGCTTATTACCTGATATATGTCACACTCAAAGTAAGATTGGCAGAAGGTTTAAGGTAATTAGTTTTTTTGTGAGATTGATCTTTGGACATCGAACCTTTACGCATTCAATATTATTTATCGCAATCATAGCATTTTTATTGCAAATTATTCAGACGCCTAATTATTATATGGCAGCAATTATAATTGGGTTAGTGTCACATGTTATACTAGATATGATAACACCAAAAGGCGTGAAATTATTTTATCCGTTACCGTTTAATGTGAAGACACCGATCCAATTTAAAACAGGTGGACTTGTAGACTTATCTTTAGCTACTGCGTTAATGGTCGGAACAGTTTATGTTTTATTTCAGCCTTTCATCAATGATATAATAAGCAACTGGAATACTAAGTTTTTATAGAAAATAAATTATTAAAGGTTACAAACTCAGCAGGAGGCATAAAATGCTAGATAAAAATCAATTAGCTAAATATAAACAAGATCATTTGTGTGAATATGAAAAAATAATGAGTAACAATGAAAAAGAAGCACTTGAAGAGAAGGTAGCGTCATTAGATTTAGATTTTATTGCCAAATTATATAACGATTTATACATCAATAAGAAAACAATAGATGATGTATCTGCAGTTTCTGAAGTGAAATATGATATTAAATCACAAATGAGTGATGATGAGATTAAGCGTTTAGAGGAACAAGGGCTTCAAGCTATTAAAGAAGGACAATTTGCAGTACTTTTGATGGCAGGTGGTCAAGGAACAAGACTTGGTTACAAGGGCCCTAAAGGTTCGTTTGAAATTGAAGGTGTAAGTTTATTTGAACTTCAAGCTAACCAATTAAAAACATTGAATCATCAATCTGGACATACGATTCAATGGTATATTATGACAAGTGATATCAATCATGAAGAAACTTTAGCTTATTTCGAAGCACATAGTTATTTTGGATATGATCAAGAAGCAATCCATTTCTTTAAACAAGATAATATTGTGGCGCTTAGTGAAGAAGGGAAGTTAATTTTAAATCAACAGGGTCGTATTATGGAAACGCCGAATGGTAATGGTGGCGTGTTTAAATCTTTAGACAAGGCAGGATACTTAGAAGAAATGTCTAATAATGGCGTTAAGTATATTTTCTTGAATAATATCGACAATGTTTTAGTAAAAGTGTTGGATCCACTATTTGCAGGATTTACGGTAGAACATGATTACGATATTACTTCTAAAACGATTCAACCAAAACCAGGAGAAAGTGTTGGACGTTTAGTTAATGTCGATTGTAAAGATACAGTACTGGAGTATTCAGAATTAGATCCAGAAGTTGCAAATCAATTTAACAATGCTAATATCGGTATTCATGCATTTAAACTTGGTTTTATTTTAAACGCTGTAAATCGTGAGTTACCTTATCATTTAGCTATTAAGAATTTGAAACAATTAGATGAGAACTTTGGGGTTATTGAACAACCAACTTTAAAATTCGAATTGTTCTATTTTGACATATTTACTTATGGAACTAGTTTTGTCACGTTACAAGTTCCTAGAGAAGAAGAATTTTCACCTCTTAAAAATAAAGAAGGTAAAGATAGTGTTGCAACTGCAACAGAAGATTTACGTAGAATGGGTTTAATTTAATGATAGGCGGTGACTATGATGTCCAAATCAACTAAAAAAAGTAATGACACAATCGTAGAAACATTTAAGGATATCATCCCTTTATCATTTGGAGAAGAAATTGGTAATGCGGCATCTCATGGTGTTGCAGCTTTGTTAACATTATTAGTGTTACCCTATGCGGCTGTGCATAGTTATATTGCACATGGTACGCTTGCGTCTGTGAGTATGTCTATTTATGTTATTTCTATCTTTATGATGTTTATTTCATCTACTATTTATCATTCTATGCAAAATGAAACACCCCATAAATATATTTTAAGGATTATCGACCACAGTATGATTTACGTAGCAATTTCTGGTACATATACGCCTATTTTGTTAACAGTTGTAGGTGGTTGGATAGGTTGGACAGTATTTATTTTATTATGGGGAACGACACTTTGGGGTATTTTATATAAATCCATAGCTGTCAAAGTTAACCAAAAGTTAAGCTTAATTGTCTATTTAGTGATGGGCTGGGTAGGTATTATCTTGTTACCAATTATTTTTATTCGCACATCATGGATATTCATATTATTCATTTTCTTAGGTGGTGTGTCTTATACAATTGGTGCATGGTTTTATGCACAAAAGAATAGACCATATTTTCATATGATTTGGCATATTTTTATTGTAATAGCATCACTATTGCATTTAATTGCGATCTTATATTTTATGTAGTCGTTTAGAAAAGCTGGGGGAAACTCCGCTTTTTTTATTACATAAATCATTCTAATAGGGGATTGTATTGTAATAGAATTATCGTTAAGATTTGAAAGTCAAAAGTGTTTATACATATGAAAACCAATTATTTGTAAATAAAATCTTATAAATAAATTTATAGAAGGAGGTATTTCATGCGATTAAAGTCAATCATAACTGTTATAGCTTTAATATTAATTATGTTTATGTCAGCGATTGAATCATCTATTATTTCGCTTGCATTACCTACAATTAAACAAGATTTAAATGCAGGAAATTTAATTTCATTAATTTTCACAGCGTATTTTATCGCATTAGTAATTGCCAATCCTATAGTGGGCGAATTACTTTCGAGATTTAAAATTATTTATGTGGCAATTGCAGGATTACTTTTATTTAGTATAGGTAGTTTTATGTGTGGTTTAAGTACTAATTTTACTATGCTAATTATATCACGCGTGATACAAGGTTTTGGATCAGGTGTATTGATGTCATTATCGCAAATTGTTCCAAAGTTAGCATTTGAAATTCCGTTACGATATAAAATTATGGGCATAGTTGGCAGTGTTTGGGGTATTTCGAGTATCATTGGACCGCTTCTAGGTGGTGGTATATTAGAATTTGCAACATGGCATTGGTTATTCTACATAAATATACCGATTGCGATCATTGCCATTATATTAGTTATATGGACATTTCATTTTCCAGAGGAAGAAACAGTTGCTAAATCAAAATTTGATACTAAAGGGCTCACGCTATTTTATGTATTTATTGGATTGATTATGTTTGCTTTATTAAACCAACAGCTATTACTTTTAAATTTCTTGAGTTTTATCTTAGCTATCGTTGTGGCAATGTGTTTATTTAAAGTAGAAAAACATGTTTCTTCACCATTTTTACCTGTGGTGGAATTTAATCGTTCAATTACTTTAGTTTTTATAACAGACCTTCTAACAGCTATTTGTTTAATGGGATTCAATTTATATATTCCAGTCTACCTTCAAGAACAACTAGGATTATCTCCATTGCAAAGTGGATTGGTTATTTTTCCTTTATCTGTAGCTTGGATTACATTGAATTTTAATTTACATCGAATTGAAGCAAAACTATCAAGGAAAGTTATTTACTTACTATCATTTACATTGCTACTAGTAAGTAGTATTATCATTTCATTTGGTATTAAATTGCCGGTACTTATAGCATTTGTGTTAATTTTGGCAGGATTAAGTTTTGGATATATTTATACGAAAGATAGTGTAATTGTCCAAGAGGAAACTAGCCCATTACAAATGAAGAAAATGATGTCATTTTATGGATTAACTAAAAATCTTGGGGCATCAATAGGTTCAACAATAATGGGATATCTTTATGCGATACAATCAGGAATCTTTGGTCCAAACTTACACAATGTGTTAAGTGCTGTTGCTGTAATTAGCATTGGGCTTATTGTTTTATGGGTCGTATTTTTTAAAGAACAGTCATCTCAATCAAAAGAATAGAATTATGATTAAAATTGATGTAGTGTAATTAAAGTAAGAAATAATAAATTTCCTAGATACTAGATAAATCGTTCAATATTTTATTAATAAGGAGGCCAATGATTGTGAATTATCTTAAACATAAGTTTTATAACTTGTTAACTACAATGATTGTTCTCTTTATTTTTGTACTTTCTGGTGCGATTTTTTTAACATTTCTAGGGTTTGGTTTATATGGATTAAGTAGAATACTTATTTATTTTAGGTTGGGTGACTTTACATATAATAGAAGTATGTACGATAACCTATTATATTATGGCAGTTATATAATCTTTGGGTACTTCATCATATTTGCAGTCGAGCATTTAATGGATTATTTTAGAAAAATGTTGCCTGAAAATGCATATTTTAGAGGCGCGACTTTTCATTTGATTTCTTACACAGTTGCAACAACGTTATTTTATTTCATCATTCATTTAAATTATGTTTATATCAATATCGATTTTTGGGTCATCATGGTTATTATAGGGTTCTTATATGTTTGTAAGCTTCAATTTTACCCTGAAAGTAAAAATTTAAATAATAGAAAATAGATATCTGAAGTTGAGGGCACATATGTGTTCCAACTTCTTTTTGTTCAATAGAAGAATCGATAATAGTGAGTCTTAGTGCTCAATTTGTGGTAAATAAGTTAAATAACCATTGTATGAGTCTGAGACATAAAATAAATTATTAGGCCCTACAATGTTATATTGTTAGTTTTTTAAGTACACATTAGCTGTGCCTAATGTGTAAGAACCAATAATGATTTATTATGTAGTGCTTCTTTATCATTTGAGTACTACTCCCATTATGTTAATGGCTATATGTATTAAAGGGGCAAGTGTATATCTGTTTTAAAAAGGAGGAATTATGATGGCTAAAGTTGAATTAACAACCCGGAGACGAAACTTCATAGTTGCTGTTATGTTGATTAGTGCGTTTGTAGCTATTTTAAATCAAACATTATTAAATACAGCGTTACCTAGTATAATGAGAGAATTAAATATTAATGAAAGTACATCGCAATGGCTAGTTACTGGGTTTATGCTTGTTAATGGCGTCATGATACCTCTGACGACATATCTAATGGATAGAATTAAAACTAGACCTTTATACTTAGCGGCGATGGGGACATTTTTATTAGGTTCTATTGTTGCAGCCTTAGCTCCGAATTTTGGAGTTTTAATGTTAGCACGTGTAATTCAAGCGATGGGTGCAGGCGTACTTATGCCCTTAATGCAATTTACGTTATTTACATTGTTCAGTAAAGAACATCGAGGTTTTGCAATGGGACTAGCAGGTTTAGTAATTCAATTTGCACCAGCAATAGGCCCTACAGTTACAGGATTAATTATTGATCAAGCGAGTTGGCGAGTACCATTTATTATAATTGTAGGAATTGCTTTAGTTGCCTTTGTTTTCGGCTTAGTTTCAATCTCAAGTTACAATGAAGTGAAATATACGAAATTAGATAAGCGCTCAGTAATGTATTCAACTATTGGATTCGGGTTAATGCTATACGCATTTAGTAGTGCAGGAGATTTAGGATTTACAAGTCCAATAGTAATAGGTGCGTTGATAATAAGTATGGTTATTATCTATTTATTTATACGTAGACAATTTAATATTACTAATGCACTTTTAAATTTAAGGGTTTTTAAAAATAGAACATTTGCATTATGTACGATTAGTTCAATGATTATAATGATGTCAATGGTTGGACCTGCGCTGCTTATACCGCTATATGTTCAAAACAGTTTATCTTTATCTGCCTTGTTATCAGGACTTGTTATCATGCCTGGTGCAATAATAAATGGTATTATGTCAGTTTTTACAGGTAAATTTTATGATAAGTATGGTCCTAGACCATTGATTTATACTGGTTTTACAATTTTAACAATTACTACAATTATGTTGTGTTTCTTGCATACAAGACACATCTTATACGTATTTAATAGTCGTATATGCAATTAGAATGTTTTCAGTTTCTTTACTCATGATGCCGATAAATACTACAGGAATTAATTCTTTGAGAAATGAAGAAATCTCACATGGCACGGCTATTATGAACTTTGGTCGTGTAATGGCTGGTTCACTAGGCACAGCTTTAATGGTTACATTAATGAGTTTTGGTGCAAAAATATTTTTATCTACATCGCCATCGCATTTAACTGCAACTGAAATTAAACAGCAATCCATTGCTATAGGGGTGGATATCTCATTTGCTTTTGTAGCTGTGCTTGTTATGGCAGCTTATGTGATAGCACTTTTTATAAGAGAACCTAAAGAAATAGAAAGTAATAGAAGGAAATTTTAAAATAATTATAGTAGTTGGTCTATTTAAAATAATAGGCTAACTGCTTTTTTTATTTAATAAAAAGTTTTATACTTTTAGTGATAGACTAAGCAAAAATTGTTATTTGCTATGATGTAGATGTCTTAAAATGATTAAGGGGGATTTGCTTTGTTAACGGTAGATCAAGTGAAAGAATTGGTAGGAGAAATTAAAGATCCTATTATAGATGTGCCTTTAAAAGAAACAGAAGGTATTGTTGAAGTTTCTATTAAGGAAGAAAAAGAACATGTGAGTGTTAAATTAGCAATGGCACAATTAGGTGGTGCACCGCAATTAGATTTACAGATGGCTGTTGTTAATGCATTAAAAGAAAACGGTGCGAAAACGGTCGGTATACGATTTGAAACATTGCCGGAAGAAAAAGTAAATCAATTTAAACCAAAAGAAGAAAATAAACCTAAAACGATAGAAGGCCTATTATCTCAAAATAATCCAGTCGAATTTATTGCAATAGCCTCCGGTAAAGGTGGTGTCGGTAAATCTACTGTTGCAGTAAATTTAGCCGTTGCCTTAGCTCGTGAAGGGAAAAAAGTCGGATTAGTAGATGCCGATATATATGGATTTAGTGTACCAGATATGATGGGTATTGATGAAAAGCCTGGAATTAAAGGGAAGGAAGTAATTCCAGTTGAACGTCATGGCGTTAAAGTTATATCAATGGCCTTTTTTGTGGAAGAAAATGCGCCAGTTATATGGAGAGGGCCAATGTTAGGTAAAATGTTGACGAATTTCTTTACAGAAGTTAAATGGGGAGACATTGAATATTTAATACTCGATCTTCCACCTGGAACAGGAGATGTAGCTTTAGATGTTCATACGATGTTACCTTCAAGTAAGGAAATTATTGTAACGACACCTCATCCTACAGCAGCATTTGTTGCAGCTCGCGCAGGTGCGATGGCAAAACATACGGATCATTCTATTCTTGGCGTAATTGAAAACATGAGTTATTTTGAAAGTAAAGAGACGGGTAATAAAGAATATGTCTTTGGCAAAGGTGGCGGTACTAAGTTAGCTGATGAACTTAATACTCAATTACTTGGGGAATTACCTTTAGAGCAACCATCTTGGAATCCAAAAGATTTTGCACCGTCAATATATCAATCAGATGATCGTCTAGGTAAAATTTATAGCTCGATTGCACAAAAAGTTATAGCTGCTACAAATAAATAGGTATAATATATGCTAAACGTACAAAATTACTTTTATTTTGTACGTTTTTATGTTGATTTGTTTTGGAATGCTGGTAAAATAAGTTCTTGTGTTAAGCAATAAACGCGTTGAAAAAGAAGCGGGTTGTGAACACAAAAAGTTTTAAAAAAGTTATTGACTTTAAATTCCAAAGTTGATAATATGATAAAGTCGTCAAAAACGACGCAGTTGTTTTTAAAGAAGAATTTCAAAAGTGTAAAACTTACCATTGAAATAACTATAAAAACAATATAGAATAAATAAAGTAATCGTTCAAAAAGTTATTGACTTCAAGAAATAAATGAAGTAGAATAAAAGAGATTGAACATTAATGAACATTGAAAACTGAATGACAATATGTC